>DASQAT010000001.1 GCA_035635555.1 Candidatus Dormiibacterota bacterium | reverse complement strand
CTGGCCGGCGGAATCATCGCCCAGGTCACGAATCTCGGCGTGCCGTATCTCCTGAGGTCGGTCGTGCTCGGCCTGACGTTCGCGGTGGCGTTCGTGTCGATGCGCGACCTCGGCTTCACGCCGAAGAGAAGCGCATCGATGCCGGAGGAGATCCGTCGCATTCTGCGATCATCGCTTCAGCACGGCCTTCGCAACGCGCCGGTGCGCTGGCTGATGCTCGCCGCACCGTTCCAGGCCGGTGTCGGGATCTACGCCTTCTACGCGATGCAGCCGTACCTTCTCGAGCTCTATGGACGCAGCGGATCGTATGCGGTCGCCGGCCTGGCGGCGGCCATCGTCGCGGGCGCCCAGATCGTCGGAGGCGCCCTTGTGCCCTATGCCGGCAGGGTATTTCGAAGGAGGACGACGCTGCTGCTCGCCGGGTCGGTGACGAGCGCGGCCGCGCTGGCCCTGATCGGGCTTGCGCCGAGTTTCGTGGCGGCCTTGGCGCTGATGGGACTGTGGGCCGTCGTGTTCGCCGCCACCATGCCGATCCGCCAGGCGTTCATCAACGGCCTGATACCATCCGAGGAGCGGGCCACGGTCCTGTCCTCCTACAATCTCCTCGGCTCGTCGGGAGGCGTCATCGTCCAGCCGGCTCTTGGCAGGGCCGCCGACGCGTGGGGCTACGCGACGTCCTACCTGGTCGGCGCCGGCGTCGAGCTGCTCGGGCTGCCGTTCATCATGCTCGCGCGGCGCGAGCGCGCCCCCTCGGACCCGATGCAGGAAGGCACTCCGGAATAGGAGGCATGCCCATGCGGATCGGATTCATCGGCGCTGGAAACATAGGAGGGACACTTGCGCGCCATCTCGCCAAGCTCGGACATCTGGTCTCGATTGCGAACTCGAGAGGACCGGAGAGCCTGACCGCGTTGGCGGCCGAGATCGGCGCGACGCCCGTTTCTGTCGTCACCGCCGCCCAAGCAGGAGAGATTGTCATGATCTCGATCCCAACGAAGGCCGTCGCTGTTCTTCCGCGGGAGCTGTTTGCGAATGTGCCTAGCAGAGTCGTCGTGATCGATACCGGCAACTACCATCCGGAGCTTCGCGATGGCCGCATCGATGCAATCGACCGGGGCATGCTTGACAGCCAGTGGGTCGCGCGGCAGATCGGGCGTCCCGTCGTCAAGGCGTTCAACAACATCGTGGCCAGGAGCCTGCTCGAGAAGGGCGCTCCGAGGGGAACGACGGGGCGGACAGCTCTCTCGGTCTTCGGCGATTCGTTGGACGCCAAGGCAACGGTGCTTCATCTTGTCGACGATCTTGGCTTCGACCCTGTCGACGGTGGCGATCTCGACAACTCCTGGCGGCAGCA
Organism: Candidatus Dormiibacterota bacterium; assembly: GCA_035635555.1. Taxonomy (NCBI): domain Bacteria; kingdom Bacillati; phylum Candidatus Dormiibacterota; species Candidatus Dormiibacterota bacterium. The sequence continues at coordinate 171,674 of DASQAT010000001.1, read as the reverse complement.
GCCCGGAACGCCGGCCTACTGTCGGGATCTTGAAGCCACTGCTCTCCGGCGTGCGCTCACCGAAGCTGTTCGGAGCCGGATCGCCGAATACCGCGCCGAAGAGGAGGCTCGTATCGCCAGGGTGCCGCCGACGCTCAAGAGTCTCTGAGCGCCAGCGGCTCCCCGGCGAGACCCTAACCCTCGGCGGAGACGGGGCGCAGGCGGATCTCGATGCGGCGGTTCTTGGCCCGTCCTTCCTCGGTCTTGTTGGACGCGACCGGCTGGGAGTCGGCCACCGAGACGGCGCGCATGCGCTTGTTCGGGAGCCCCGAATTGGCGAAGAGCCGGACGACGCTCGCCGCACGGGCCCCGGCCAGCTCCCAATTCGACGGGTACTGCTTGGACAGCGTCGGACGGATCGGCTTGTTGTCCGAGTGCCCGATGACCAGGATCTGGTGCGACGATTTCCTGAGCTCGGTCGCGACCCTGCTGAGCACCGCCGTGCCGCTCTTGTCGAGCGACGCGGAGCCGGAGTCGAACAGGATGTCCTGGGACACGTTCACGCGCAGGCCGTCGCGCAGCTGTGTCACCTCGATCTGTCCCGCCTTCAGCTCCTTTTTGAGGCTCTTGACGAGGCCGTCGTAGGTCGCCTGCAGCTTGCGGGCCTCTTCCTCGCGCTCGTGCAGCTTCGAGCCGAGCTCCTCCCCCTGCGTCTGCTGGGTCGCAAGCTTTGACTCGAGCGCAGTCTTTTCGGTCTCGAGCGCGCTCTTCTCCTGCGCCAGCGTCTCGCCGTTGCGAGTGGCGTTCTCGGCTTCGTTCTTGAGCGCCTCGTTGCGCGCCGCCAGGGCGTCGCGCTCCTGCTCGACCTCATTGTATCGGACCGTCGAGACGCAGGCTGTCGAGGCTCCGCCGACGAGGGCTCCGGCCGCGAGCAGGGCCAGGGCACGGACGTGCGCGGAGCAGTGGGTCCGCCGTGAAGACCTCTGAGAATTCAGCAGCATCGGATCCTCCCTTTCGTTTGGGGCGCGGGAACAAGCCAGTGGCGAGGGGCGTCCCGCACCGATCGACATGGAGAATGTAGGAACCGCGCGCGCGCCGGGCAAGAGCGTTTGTGCGGGCGTCGTGCTCGTCAATGAGCCGGCGACGGAAGCTCCGGCTGGTGTCGCAAAGCCGTTCGCCGATGGGGCTGCGGGCAGCCCGCCACTCCTCATCTCTGCTCCGCGCGCGCCTCCGAGGCCTTCCGGGCACCCCCGGTGCTCGACGTTACTCCAGCCGGTGACCCTCATCTGGGCGCCCCCGGCTGCGACACAGGCTTGACGGGATCGAATCGGGATTGTGTGGGGGCTTCAAGCAGAACTCGCCGAGAGATCAAACAAGTTTGTGATCGGCTTGCTTCAGAAAGGTATCTAACCAATGTATGGGAAAGGAATTATGCGGGGCGTTCTGGTGAGCGTCCCGGAAGGTCATTTGGGGGGGCGCCATGGTCCGACTCAACCGGATCACGAACATATTTGGCATCGAGCGTTGCGGGTCCATTCCGGCGGCAGCGCGCGTCTTCGTCCTTGCCTTCCTGATCTGCCTGGCCACGGCCCACGGCTGGGCGGAGCAGAACGACCAGAAACAGCAGATGAGGGGCCTCGACGAGCAGATCCAGGAGATCAAATCAGACGTCCTCCGGATCACGGCGGAGCTGAGCCGGCTGGAGGAGAGGCTGCTGTATCCGTCGGGGACCCAGGTCGCGATCTTCGTCTCGCTGGCCAAGGGCGACTCGATGCGACTCGACGCCGTGCGGCTCAAGATCGACGGCCAGCTCGCGGCGCACTCGATCTACAGCCTCAAGGAGCTCGAGGCCCTGCGCAAGGGGGGCGTGCAACGCATCTACGTCGGCAATGTGACGACCGGGGATCACCAGCTCGAGGTGCTTGTCGACGGCAAGCTGGAGGGCGGAGCGGACTTCAGCCGCACCGACCACTTCGCCTTCCGCAAGGAAGTGAAGCCAAAGCTGCTGGGGCTGACGCTGGCCGGCTCGAATTCCAGCAAGCCCATCACGCTTGGGGAATGGTAACCGATGAAACGAGCGTCACACCGGCTCATGGGGCTCGGCCTGGTCCTGGGACTTGCCGTCCCTCCAGCCGTGTGTGCCGATCTGAGGGATCCTTATTTCGGCGATGCCCTCTATCACTTCTACCAGGGGCAGTATTTCGATGCGCTCCAGCGGCTCGACACCGAGCTCGCGCAGTACCACGGTCTCGATGAGCCCCGACTCGATACGCTTCACTACCACATCAACGACGCCGAATTCGATGTCGGCGACTTCGAGCTCAACTACCGCATGCACCTCCGCGCAGGGCGCGCCGTCAAGGCGGTGCTCGAAGGCGCCGTCGATGAAGCCGTGCGAAACGAGGCCGCTTTCAGGCTCGCCCGCATCCACTTCCAGAAGGATCAGCTCGACGATGCGCAGCAGGCGCTGGCGCGGATCCAGGGGAAGGTGCCCGAGGGGATCAGGGACGACGTCGAGTTTCTGCGGGCGAACATCGACATGGCCACGGGCCGGCCGGGCGACGCCGTCGAGGTGCTCAGGCAGCTGCGGAACGACCCGAACCTGGCGGGGTTTGCCGCCTACAACCTCGGCATCGCGCTGTTTCAGGACGGACGACCCAAGGAAGCGATCGAGCAGCTGGACAAGGCCGGGCAGCTGCCGGCCGGCGATCCCGCCGGTCTCGCGATCCGCGACAAGTCCAATCTGGTGCTCGGCACCATGCTGTTCGAGTCGAACGACTTTGAGCGGGCCAAGCACTCATGGGACCGCGTCCGCATCGAGGGACCGTTTTCGAACCTGGCTCTGCTGCGGGCAGGCTGGGCCGAAGCCTCGGCCCAGCAGTATGACCGCGCGCTCGTCCCGTGGAACATCCTGGTGGGGCGTGAGCCGACGGATGCCGCGGTCCAGGAAGCCGTACTTGCCGCGCCGCATGCCTACGCCAGCCTGAACCTGAACGGCCGCGCAGCGATCCTGTACGGCCAGGCGCTCGAGCTGTTCAGCAGCCAGATCGAAAGAGTGGACGCATCCATCGCCAGCATCCAGGAGGGGCGGTTTCTCAATGCGCTCGTCCGCGAAGAAAGCCGGCAGGACGAAACCTGGGTCATCCGCCTGCGCAGTCTGCCGGAGGCGCCGGAAACCTACTACCTGATGGAATTGATGGCCACGCACGATTTCCAGACCGCGCTGCACAACTACCTCGACCTCGAAGATCTCAAAGCGAGGCTGATGGCCTGGAAGACCGGCCTCGAGGCCTTCGACGACATCATCCGGCTGCGCCGGCAGAACTACGATCCGGTGCTGCCGGAGGTCGACGCCCAGTTCCGGGAGCTGGATTCGCTGATTCGCCTGCGACTCGAGCAGCGCAAGCACCTCGGCGAGCGCCTGCACGCGATGCTGACCGCGCCGCGGCCCGACGATCTGGCGACCGCGGAGGAGCTGACGGCCCTCGAGCGCATCGCACTCATCGAAAAACAGCTCGGCCGCTCCGATCGTCCCGAATCGCTCGCGCTTCGTGAACGCGCGGCCCGCCTGCGCGGCGTCGTCAGGTGGCGGCTGGAAACCGAGTACCCCGAGCGGCTGACCGCGGCCCACACGCACTTGAACGAATTGAACGCGGGAGTCGATGCTCTCACCCGGCAGTACGACTCCTTCGTCAGGACGAGGCAGGCGGCGACGCACAGCTATGTCGGCTACGACGCTCAGATCGAACGGCTCCGCGCGGGCGTCGGCGATGCTCTGCAGCGCGTCAGCAGCCTGATGGCCCGGCAGGGCACCCTGATCGAGACCGTCGCCATCAACCAGCTCAAAGCCCGACGGGAACGCCTGGTGGCCCAGCAGGCCCAGGCGCGGTTTGGCGTCGCCGACAGCTACGATCGGGCCGCGCGCGCCCAGCCCGGCGCAGAGGGACGCTGATGCGCCGCTTCGCCACTCCGATACTGCTCGCCCCGGCTCTCGTCGTCGGCTGCGCCGCGCGCCACCCGCAGGCGACGCTGGCCGATCTGCGCAAGGTGCGCCCGGACGTGCAGGACGTGACGGTCGAGCAGGGTCTCGATCAGGCGATGCAGGGCTACCGGCGCTTCCTCGAAGAGACGCCGGAGACGGCGATGACTCCCGAGGCGATGCGCCGTCTCGCGGACCTGGAAATCGAGAAGCAGTTCGGCATACGCGAGGGTGAAAGCAATCTGCGGCCCATAGCCGCTCCGCTGCTTGCCGAGAGACCCGCGGATGCGCAGGCCGACACGTCCCATCCGGCCGCTGCGGTCGCCGGCGCCGGGCCGCGGGAATCCGAACGGGATTTCGAGCGGCGCACGACCGCGGGGAGCGGGATGCCGGCGGGCGGCAGCGCCGGCGCCTCGCCGGCGGGCGCGGTGCCCGCTGAGGTCGATCCCAGCGGTCCACTCGAGGCCATCGCCCTCTATGAACGCCTGCTCAAGGATTATCCGAGTTACGAGAACAGCGACAAGGTCCTCTATCAGATGGCGCGTGCGTACGACGAGCTGGGTCGGACCGAAGAGGCCATGGCGACCATGGAGCGCATGATCCGGGCGAATCCGCACTCCGAGCATTACGTCGAAGTGCAGTTCAGGCGCGGCGAGTACTTCTTTACCCGCAGGCAATTTCGCGACGCCGAGAGCGCCTATTCAGCGGTCATCAGCCTGGACGTCGGCTCCTCGTTCTACGAGCTCGCTCTCTACAAGCTCGGCTGGACGTTCTACAAGCAGGATCTCTACGAGGAAGCCCTGCAAAAGTACGTGACGCTGCTCGACCACAAGGTATCGATCGGCTACAACTTCGATGAGACGCACGAGGAGGAGGACGATCGTCGCGTCGCCGATACCTTTCGAGTCATCAGCCTGAGCTTCAGCAACCTCGGCGGACCGCCGGCCATTCGGGAGTTCTTCTCCACTCTCGGGAGCCGCCCCTATGAGGATCGTATTTACAGCAATCTTGGCGAGCACTACCTTGCCAAGCTGCGCTACGACGACGCGGCGAAGACGTACAAGGCTTTCGTGGACCTCTATCCGTTCCACCGCGCCGCGCCGCGTTTCAGCATGCGCGTCATTGAGACTTTCACCCAGGGCGGGTTCCCCAAGCTCGTGCTCGAGTCGAAGCGGGAGTTCGCGTCCAAGTATGGGCTGAAGGCCGAATACTGGCGACACGTCAAACCTGAAGAATCGCCGGAGGTGCTGGCCTTCCTGAAGACGAACCTGAAGGACCTCGCCACGCATTATCACGCCCAGTATCAGAGCGAGCCGAAAGCGGAGGATAAGCTAGCGAATTATCGCGAGGCCCTCCGATGGTACGGAGAGTACCTCGAGTCCTTTCCGACGGACGCCGACTCGCCGCCCATCAATTACCGGCTCGCCGACCTGCTCCTGGAGAACAAGGATTTCAGCGAGGCGGCCAAGCAGTACGAGCACACGGCCTACGGATACCCGCCGCATCCGCAGTCGGCGGCCGCGGGCTACGCCGCGGTCTATGCATACCGCGAGCAGCTCAAGATTGCAGGCAAAGAGCAGCAGGATGCCGTCAAGCGCGAGACAGTCGCAAGCTCGCTCAGATTCGCCGACGCATTCCCGAAGCACGAACAGGCCGCGGCGGTGCTGGGAGCGGCCGCCGATGACCAGTACGAGTTGAAGGATTACCGGACCGCCGTCGCGATCGCCCAGCGCGTCATCGATAACTATCCCGACGCGAAGGCGGGTCTCCGGCGATCCGCGTGGGTTGTCGTCGCGCACGGCTCATTCGAGATCGCCGAGTACCCGCAGGCCGAAAAGGCCTACACCCAGGTGCTGGCGGTCACGCCGGAGGGCGACAAGTCGCGCGCCGCGCTCGTCGACAATCTTGCCGCCTCGATCTACAAGCAGGGTGAGATCGCGAACGCCGCCGGGGATTATCGCGCGGCGGCAGGCCACTTCCTGAGGATTCGCTCGGAAGCGCCTACCTCCAGCATCCGTCCGACGGCAGAGTACGACGCAGGCGCCGCATTGATCCGGTTGAAGGACTGGACGGCGGCGGCGGGCGTGCTCGAAGCGTTTCGCGCCGCCTACCCGCAGCACAAATTGCAGCTCGAGGCCACCCGAGAGCTCGCCAACGCCTACCGGGAGAGCGGCCAGCTGTCGCGGGCCGCCGAGGAGTACGAGCGGGTCGCATCCCAGTCCGGGGATGAGACCTTGCGAAGGGAGTCGCTGCTCGTCGCGGGAGACCTCTACGAGAAGTCCAATGCCCGGGATCGCGCGTTGGGCGCGTACCGGCGCTACGTCGACGAGTTTCCCCGGCCGGTCGAGGCGGCCCTCGAGACCCGCTTCAAGATCGCCGAGATACACAAGGCGGCGAACGACGTGCCGCTCTACCACCAGCAGCTGAAGGAAATCGTGCGCATCGATGCGGCCGCCGGGCCGGGGAGGAACGCCCGGACCCGGACGCTCGCCGGGCGTTCGGCACTGGTCCTCGCGGAGCAGGTCTACCAGGAATTCGCGGCTGTGAAGCTGCGGCAGCCGTTCGAGGCCAGCCTGAAGGAGAAGAAGAAGCGCATGGATGCCGCGATGGAGGCCATGGACGGGCTGGTGGAGTATGAAATCGGTGAAGTGACGGCGGCCGCAACGTATTACATGGCCGAGGTCTACTTCGATTTCAGCCGCTCGCTGACGGAGTCGGAGCGGCCGTCCGACCTGCAGCCCGCCGACCTGCAAGCGTACGAGCAGGCCCTCGACGAGGAGGCCTTTCCGTTCGAGGAGAAGGCCATCGGCCTGCACGAGAAGAACCTGGAATTGCTGCGGGCCGGCGTCTTCAACGCGTGGATCGAGAAGAGTCTCGGCAGACTCGCGGACATGGTGCCGGGGCGCTACGCAAAACACGAAATGAGCAACGGATTCCTCGACTCGATCGACAGCTATGTGTACCGACGTCCCGTGCCGCACCCCTCCGGTGAACCGGCCCCGACGGACGTGAAACCATGAAGACCCCTCTGATGCGTCGCGTCACCGTTGCGGTGGTGCTCGCGCCGGCTCTCATCGTCGGCTGCGCCTCCCAGTCCCCCAAGGCACCGGTGACGGAGCCGAGTGACGTGCGCCCGGCCGTCGCGGAGGCGAAGGTCGAGCGGGATCCGGGCGGGTTCACGATCACGCAGCCGGTGAGCGTCCCGTCCGGGGTGCGCGCCGACTACGAGGCGGCGGTGCGCATGCTGAACGAATCGCGGTACGAGCCGGGCATCGCCGCGCTGCTCAAGGTGACCGAACGGGCGCCCGAAGCGATGGCCGCGTACATCGATCTCGGCATCGCGTACGCGAGGACCGGCGACCTGGACCACGCTGAGGCCAGCCTGCACAAGGCGCTGGAATTGAGTCCCAAACATCCCGCAGCCTACAACGAGCTCGGTCTGGTGCAGCGGCGCAAGGGGCAGTTTGCGCTGGCGCGCGCCAGTTATGAGGCGGCCCTGGCACAGTTCCCCGACTTTCATTATGCGCACAGGAACCTTGCCATCCTGTGCGACCTGTATCTCGGGGATACCGCGTGCGCGCTGGAGCATTACGAGGCGTACAGCCGGATCGTTCCCGATGACGCCGATGTCGTCAAATGGATTGCCGACCTTCGCAACCGCAAAAGCAAGAAGGAGAAACCATGAGCCGGAGCATGTTGTTGGTGCTGCTGCTGGCGACCGGTGTGGCGCTGGCCGATGATGCGCCCAAGGCCAAGAAGGAAGCCGCGAAGAAGGAAGACGCGAAGAAAGAGGACCCGACGTTGGGCATGTCCATCCTGGGCAATCAGGAAACGCCCAAGTCGCTGGTCATAGTTCCCTGGAAGAGCTCGAAACTCGGCGACACGGCCGGCTTCTCGCCGATGCTCGACGACTCCAGGGAGCCCGTCGACAAGGAAGTCTTCATGCGGGCCCTGAGCTACTACGAGATCAGGTCAGGTCGGAAGTGATGCGATGAACCACTTCAACAGCCTCAGGAGCAAGGAGGAGTCATGAGCTTTACGGAGCTGCTGGGAAACGTCGGATTATTCGGAGCCGCGGTCATGTGTTGTCTCGCCGCGCTCTCCATCTTTTCGGTGGGACTGATCGTGGACAAGCACCGCCGCTTCCGCCTGGCCACGCGTCAGTCGCAGATGTTCAAGCCCGTGTTCGGGAAGTTCCTCCACGGGGGAGAGGTCCAGGAACTGATCGACGCCCTGGGGAAGCACCAGGTCTCCCACGTGGCGCAGGTGGTCTCGGCGGGCATCCTCGAGTACGAGGGCGTGCGCCAGACCGGAGGCGATCCGGTCGCCTCGCTCGAGCTCGTCACGAGCGCCCTCAGGGACTCCATGTCCGAGGTGCTGATCCAGCTGAAGCGGGGTCTCGGGTTCCTGGCCACGATCGGCTCCATCGCCCCGTTCATCGGCCTCTTCGGCACCGTGGTCGGGATCATCAACGCCTTCCGGGGCATCGCGGCCACGGGGTCCGGCGGGATGGCCGCGGTCTCGGGCGGCATTGCCGAGGCCCTGGTCGCGACCGCCCTGGGCATCTTCGTCGCGATCCCGGCCGTCGTCGCCTTCAACCAGTTCACGGGCAGGCTCGAGAATTTCCACGTCGAGATGAACCGGGCTTCGTCACAGCTCGTGAACTGCCTGTTCAAGGTGCCGGAGGTCATGGCGCGGGAGAGCAAGCCGCTGGTCAAAATGACGGGGACGGCCCATGCGGCTCGGTGAGCCGGCCAGGCTGCAGGCGGTCATCAACGTCACGCCGCTCGTCGACGTGGTGCTGGTGCTGCTGATCATCTTCATGGTGATGGCGCCGACCCTGAGTAAGGGACCGGATGTCGACCTGCCGAACACGAAGAAGCCGCGCGAGCAGGGCGACGAGAGGACCCGGATCCTGGTCACCATCGACCAGGCCGGCGGGCTGTGGATCGAGGATCAGCCGGTCGCAGCCGAGCGTTTCGGCGAAAGTCTGCGCGCCGCGGCTGGCGACGATCCGGATCTCAAGGTCGTGATCCGGGGCGACGCGCGGCTCCGCCTCGGCGAAGTCCGGCAGGCCATGCTCGTGATCGAGCAGGCCGGCTTCCACGGGGTGGGGTTGATCGCCAAGCGCGCCGGCGCCAAGGCGCAGGGAGACTGACATCATGCAGCTCAACAGTGGCGCATCCGGCTCCGACCTGCATTCCGAGATCAACGTCACGCCGCTCGTCGACGTGGTCCTCGTGCTGCTGATCATCTTCATGGTCGTCGTCCCCCTCCTCCTGCAGGGCTACGACGTGAACATCGCTCGAACCTCCGCCGATGCCGTGCCCGCGCAGGCCGAGGAATCGCAGGTGATCCTGACCATCGTGCCCACGGACTGCCGCATCCTCGAGCCGCCGCCGGGGGAGGGGCTCCCCGCCGACTGTCGCGTGACCCTGGCCGATCGCGAGATCCCTGCGGCCGACCTGCCCGCGCGCGTGGCGGAGATCCTGGGCGGCCGGCCCGCGGACAAGCGCGTGCTGTTCCTCGCAGCCGACAACCGCTTGAACTACGAGGGGGTCCTGCGCATCGTCGATCTCGCGAAATCGAAGGTGGACGACTTGACGATCGAATTCATCACGACCGACTGAGGTGGTTCCTTGGCTACAACCGTGGGATCCGGAAGAAGCGTGTCTGTAACATCCGGGGCTCCGTCCACCCGCAGCATGCTGACGAGCCTCGCGATCCATGTCCTCGCGATGGTCCTGGTGCTGCTGGTGCCGGCGGAGGCGCTGAGCCGCAGCCCGCGCCCCAAAACAGAGGTCGACGTCGTCTTCCATCGTCCACCGCGGATCGAGGTCTCCGCGCCCGCGGCCCCTCGTCCTCCGTCGCGAGAGGCGTCTACGGCCCGGCTCCCACCCTCCCCGGTCGTTCCGCCGAAGCCGAGTCCAGCCGCGCCGGGAGAGCCGGCCCCGGTGGCGGAGGCATCGCCACGGCAGAGGGTGGGAAATTCCGGCATCCTGGCATTCCGGGACCAGCTCGCGAGCCTGGCACGGGACAAGAAGATCGCGCCGCGCCTCGGAGCCGAGGCGCGTTACGGCGCTGCCAATGACGTGGGCAAGCCATCGTCACCCTCCACGTTGACGACCAATGCGCCGGGCTCGAGCGGCGGCATCAACCTCGCCTCGCTGAGCCACAGCGTGGGAGGTGGCAGCGGAGGCGGGGAAGGCGGAATTCCGGGCGTGGCAGTGGGCCGCGCGACCAGCCCGATCGCTGGAGGTGGCGGCGGCGGAGGTGGCGGCGGCGGAAGCGGCGGTGTCGGCGGCCGACCGCTGTCGCGCGGCGGGCCGGGCCCTTCCCGCACCGACGAAGAGATACAGATCGTGTTCGACCGCTACAAGGCGTCGTTCTACCGGCTCTACAACCGGGCGCTGCGCAATGACCCCACCTTGAAGGGCCAGATGGTGCTGCGTCTGACGATCGAGGCGGACGGCAGCGTGTCGATGTGCAAGCTGCAGTCGTCCGACATGAATGCGCCGGATCTCGCGGCCCAGGTCGTGAACATCGTCCGGACGATCAATTTCGGAGCCAAGGACGGCGTGCAGGCGCTGACGATCGCGTACCCGATCGACTTCCTGCCGGCGGCGTGAAGCCGGGGAGGATTTGAAGAAGCTGAGATTCGACGCGATTTTGACAAAGGCAAAGCCATCGAAAGATGGCGACGCAAAGTCACCGGTCTAACGAGCCCTGGGAGGGGCCCCAAGACGGCGGGACCGCCAGAATCCGTCCACATGGACGGCCTCGCTCCCTCCCTCCAGCGACGAATCACCGGTTCAGGGGAGCAAGGGCGACCATGACTGTCAGGGATTCAATCGGTGCGAAGGCGCTGCTCTTCTTCGCACTGTCTCTGCTGACCGCCGTCCCGGCGCTGGCGATCAATTGCGTCGCCGACGCCGGCGGGATCGTCGACGGATTCGTCAATTACCCCGTCCCTCCCCCCCAGATCAACATCGACGGCAATTGCAGGATCCGGAACTACCCCGCGTCCAACCCGATGACCAGCAACTTCAGCTTCGACGGCACCCTCAGGGGGGTGCTGGTCATCTTCGACAGCGTCGTGTTCACGGGCAACATGTCGTGCAACGCCAGTCACGAGAACAAGCTCTGGTTCGTCAACGGCTCGACAAGCACGCTCAATCAAGGCTGCCAGAACATCCTGATCCCGGTCGAGAAGATCGACAAGCAGGATCCGCCGGGCCCGCCCTTCGTCACCGTCGGTGTCCCCTTCACCTGGAAGCTGATCATCCCGGTCCTGTTCGACCCGGCCACGGGCACCATTCTCGACAATCAAGGGTCGCCGAACGACCTGCACAGCATCACGGTCGTCGACGACCTCAACGCCACGGGTGTGGATCTCACCTATGTGAGCCACACCGCCACCTGGCTCGACGACGGCACGCCGGTGCCGCACACGTTCACGAACGTCGGCAACGTGCTCACCTTCGACAACATCCCCATCGTCAGGGCCGGGCGGCAGTTCGTCATCAACCTGACGGTCGTCCTGAACAACACGCCGACGAACGTCGTGGGGAAGCAGTTCGTCAACACCGCCAAGTGGGACTTCGGACGGCTCATCGACAAGGTGTTCTACGAGCCGCTGCCGGGCGAGAACGGCATCTCGCCGCCTCTGACCATCTCCGGGCCCGTGCTCGTCGTCAACAAGTCGGGTCCCGCGACGATGAACCTGGGGCAATGGGGCAACTTCGCACTCGACGTCCAGAACACCGGGTCGATCGACGCCTGGGACGTCTCCCTCCGCGACCTCTTCCCGGACGGCCCGACGGGCGGCATGTGCGACATCGCGCCCCAGATCCTGAACGCCCGGGTCTTCGCCGCCGACGGCGTGACCCCGGTTCCGGGCAAGGGCCCGCTCGTCGCCGGCACCGATTACACGCTGAGCTGGACCGGCCAGCCCGCCTGCCGCCTTGACCTCACGATGCTGACCCCCGCGGCGCGCATCGGGGCGAGCGAGCGATTGATCGTCCAGTACCGCACCCAGCTCGACGCCGGCACGCAGGACGGCATCACGCTCACCAACGTCGCCGGCGCCATCCAGTGGTTCAACGGCGACAGCAGCAACCCCAACCGCATCGTCACCAACCGCACGCTCACCAACGGCACCGTCGGTGTCGCGGACCACGAGGACGCCCACACCGTAACGGTCGACCTCTTCGGCTACTTCTTCGAGAAGACGGTCGTGGATCTCACCAGCGGGGCGAGTCCCGCGACGACGGCCGCGCCCGGCGACAGGCTGCGCTACACGCTGCGCTTCCAGACCACCGACCAGCCACTCGCCAACTTCCGCATCGACGACGTGATGGACGCCATGAACGCCGTGCCGGCTTTCGCGGCCGGCACCCTGACGATCGTGAGCGTCCCTCCCGGCGCCGACGTCAGCAACACGAACAGCGCGGGCGGCCCCAGCGGCACGGGAGTCCTCGACGTCCGCAACCTGAGTCTGCCGCTGGGCAGCCAGCTCGTCGTCCAGTTCGACATCACCCTGAAGCCGGCCCTCGCCAACGGCTCGGTCATCAGCAACCAGGCGACGTTCCGTGCCGCCAGCGGCACGGCCCTCGGCGTGAGCGACGACCCGACCGTCAACGGCATCGCCGATCCCTTCGTTGCGGGCGACGAGGATCCGACGCGGGTGACGATCGTGTCCGCAGCCGCCTTCCGGGTGCAGAAGATTTCGACGGACCTCACCGGCGACCCGAACGTCCTGCTCGCCGGCGAGACGCTCCGCTACACCATCACGGTCAAGAACATCGGCAATGAAGACGCCGTGAACGTGGTGCTGCGCGACGCGGTGCCGCCCGTGAACACCACCTACGTCGCCGGCAGCACGACCCTGAACGGTACTGTGGTCGCGGACGTCGCGGGCCTGTCGCCGCTCGTGAACGGCATGCCGATCCACTCGCCGGCCAATCCGACGCCGGGTTCGATGCCGGCCGACGCGTCCGGCAACCCGGCCAACGTCGCCACCATCACCTTCGACGTGGTCGTGATCCCGACCGTCGCCGACGGCACGGTGATCTCGAACCAGGGCTTCGTCAGCGCCGTGTCGAACGGCGTCATCGACCAGCCGTCCGACGATCCGGACACGCCGATCCCCAACGATCCGACCCGGGACATCGTCGGCAACCATCCGCTGCTGTACGCCACGAAGCAGGTCGCGCTGTTCGTCGATCTGGGAACGCCGGGCGTCGTCGATCCGGGCGACACGCTGCGCTACACGATCACCGTCCAGAACTCCGCCGCGATCCCCGCCACAGGCGTCGTCCTGACCGACGCGGTTCCGGCCAATACGACCTACGTCGCGAACACGACGGTGTTGAACGGGTTGCCGGTCGGGCAGCCGGACGGCGGCGTTGCCCCGCTCGCCTCGGGCATCAACATCAGCTCGTCCGACCTGACGCCGCCGCTGCCGGGTCCGGGCGCCGGCACGATCTCGCCCGGCGCCACCGCGGTCCTCCAGTACGACCTGCGCGTCAACGCCGGCACCCCCGCGGGCACGCTGATCAGCAACCAGGCGGTCGTGACGAGCACGGGGCAGCCGAGCCTGCTCACCGACGGCGACGGCAATCCCGGGAACGGCGCCCAGCCGACGGTCGTCGTGGTCGGCGCGGTGCAACAGCTCTCGATCACGAAGCAGGTCCTCGTGGTCGGCGGAGGCCCGGCCCTGCCCGGCTCCACGCTGGAGTACCTAGTGACGGCGACGAACATCGCGGCGGTCCCCGCCCTGAGCGTGGTCCTCACCGACACCCTGCCGCCCGGCCAGCTCGCCTACGTGCCTGGGTCCGCTGTCATGAACGGTTCGGCGGCCGGCGTCAGCGTCGCCGGTTCGACGATCACCGCCGACTACGGCGCGCTCAACGGTCCGCTGGCGCCGGGCGGGAGCGTGACGCTCAGGTTCCGGGCCGTCCTCAACCCGGCGCTCGCGCTGGGCACGGTCGTCACGAACACCGGCGTGGTCACCTGGAACACGCCCACCCAGACGGCGAGCGCCAGCGTTTCGATCGTCGTCGGCAGCATCCCCGGCTTTGCCGTTCTCAACGGCGCGGTCTGGCACGACGCCAATTTCGACAACGTCAAGGGTGCCGGCGAGCGCCCGCTGGCCGGCTGGACGGTCGACCTGTACCGCGACAACGTGCTGTGGAATTCGGTGCTGACGGACGCCGCCGGCGCCTATCGCATCGTCGGCGTCGAGCCGAACGATCTCAACGGCGTGCAGTACGAGCTGCGGTTCCGCGCCCCGGGCGCGGGCCCGAACACCGCGATGCTCGGCCGGGCGTCCTCGCTGTTCACCAACGGACTGCAGCGGATCAGCGACATCATCGCGCCGTCCGGCGGGAATCTGCAAGGCCTGAACCTGCCGATCGATCCGAACGGCGTGGTCTACAACTCGATGGCGCGCACGCCGGTCGCCGGGGCGACCCTGACCCTGCTGGCGGCCGGCAGCGCCACCGCGTTGCCGGCGGGCTGCTTCGACGATCCGGTCCAGCAGGGGCAGGTCACGCTCGCGGACGGTTACTACAAGTTCGACATCAACTTCAGCGACCCCGCCTGCCCGAGCGGCGGTGACTACCTCATCCAGGTCGCGGTGCCTCCGGGAACGACCTACGTCGCCGGCCCGTCGCAGATCATCCCGCCGGCGTCCGGCCCGGCGCCCCCGCCGTTCTCGGTGCCGGCCTGCCCGGGCAGCGCCAGCGACGTCATCCCGGCCACCGCGCTGTTCTGCGAGGTGCAGCCTTCGGAGTTCGCGCCGGCGACCTCGGTGCCGGCACGCAGCGCGGGCACGGTCTACTACCTTCGCCTCATGCTGGACGGCAGCCAGCCGCCCGGCTCGAGCCAGATCTTCGACAACCACATTCCGCTCGATCCTCAGATCAACGGCTCGATCGCAATCTCCAAGACGACGCCGCTGATCAACGTGACCCGCGGGCAGCTGGTTCCGTACGTGATCGACGTGCACAACGTGGCGGGCCTGTTGCTCACCGACGTGAGCATCGTCGATCGCTTCCCGGCGGGATTCAGCTACGTCAAGGGCTCCGCGGTTCTCGACGGCGTCCCGACCGAGCCGTCGGTCGCGGGTCGCGAGCTTCGATGGAACGGGCTCGTCATCGCGGGCACCGAGTCGCACACGGTGAAGTTGCTGCTCGCCGTGGGCGCCGGCGTCAGCGAGGGGGAGTACGTGAACCGCGCGCAGGTGCTCATCGGCATCACCGGCGCCCCGATCTCCGGCGAAGCGACCGCCACCGTGCGGATCGTGCCCGACCCGACGTTCGACTGCACCGACGTCATCGGCAAGGTCTTCAACGACGCCAATCGCAACCGCGTGCAGGACGACGGCGAAGGCGGCCTGGCCGGCGTGCGTGTGGTGACCGATCGGGGTCTGGCGGCGACGACGGATCGATACGGGCGGTACCACATCACCTGCGCCATCACGCCCCATGAGGGCCGTGGCAGCAATTTCGTCCTGAAGCTCGACGACCGGACCCTGCCGAGCGGCTTCCGGATGTCGACGGACCAGCTGCAGGTCAAGCGCGCCACGCGGGGCAAGGCCCTGCGCATCGATTTCGGGGCGTCGATCCACCGCGTGGTCGCCATCGACCTGTCCGATGCGGCGTTCGAGCCGGGCTCGACCGACATCCGCGTCCAATGGCGCCCGCGAATCAATCTATTGGTCCAGGAGCTGCGGAAGGCGCCGGCGGTCCTGCGGCTGTCCTACGTCGCCGATACGGAGGACGCGGCCCTGGTCGACCGGCGGGTGAAAGCGGTCAAGCGGCAGGTGACCGATGCCTGGGACGCGGCGAACTCCTACCCGCTCACCATCGAGCCCGAAATCTTCTGGCGCCGGGGCGGCCCGCCCAAGCAACCCGACGTGCGCGCGCCGGGCGGCGGGTGACAGGCATGAACACCCGCCGCATTCTGCCGCTGTTCCTCGCGTTCCTGCTGGTCGGGTTCACGATGACCGCCTCCGCGGGCGACGCCTCGCCCGACGAGGACAAGCCGGGCGAGGCGGTCGAGCGGCACTTGTCCTCTGACCAGACCTTCCGGCAATGGGCACAGGAGCAGACGCTGCGCGAAGGCGAGCGGGGCGATCGGCTGGAGACCCGGCAGGTCGTCGGCCAGAAGCTCGAAACCGTCAAGCTGAGAAACGTCGTCCCGCCGATCCACTTCGAATCCGGCGTCGCGAAGATTCCGCCCGACTACGTCACGAAGCTCACCCGGATCCTCGAGAGCATGCGGTATCGGAAAAACGTCCGCGTCCACTTCGTCGGGCACACCGATTCGCAGCGGCTCTCCGAACCGTTGGCACGCCAGTTCGGGGACAACATGGGCCTCTCGCGGGAGCGCGCCGGCGAGGTGGCCGAGTATTTCAAGAAGACGCTCGGGCTGCCGCCCGAAGCGATCACCTACGAGTGGGTCGGCGACACGCAGCCGGTCGCCTCGAACGACACCGAAGAGGGCCGGGCGCTCAACCGTCGCGTCGAAGTGGAAGTCTGGTACGACGAAGTCCGGAAAGCCTCCAAGGAAGAGGAAGTCGTCGTCCCGGACGACACCAAGCGGATCAAGGTCTGCCGAACGGAGACCGTGTGCAAGATGCGGTACAAGGAAGGCCAGGAGCGACGGGCGCGCGTCAGGAACCTCGTCGTTCCGCTGCGGTACGAGGACGACACCACGCCCATCTCCGAAGCCTTCATCCAGCAGATTCGGCAGTCGCTCGCCAATCTGCACGACAAGCAGAACCTGACGGTCAGATTCATCGGCTACACGGACGACGCCCCGCTGAGCGCCCGCGACGAGCGCATCTACGGTACCCCGCTTGCGCTCTCCAAGGCGCGGGCGCGCCGCGTCGCGCTGGCCATGAAGGACGCCCTCAAGCTGAAGACCTCGGCGATCGACAGCGACGGTCGCGGCGCCTCGCAGCCGGTCGCCTCCAACGAGACGGCGCAGGGGCGGGCGCTGAATCGTCGCATCGAGGCGGAGTTCTGGTACGACGATCCGCTCCAGGAGCTGCCGGACGAGCCGCAGCTCTGTCCCGGCGATGTGGGCGAGGAACTGACGACCAAGGTCTACGATCCCCCCTGGGGCACCCTTGCGGAGCTCGCGCTCCAGGACGGCCAGCCCATCATTCCGCCCGGATACGCGGCGGACCTGCATCGCGCCCTGACCGACATCGCCGATCGGACCAACCCGCGCCTCCGGTTCATCGGCTACACGAAGAACGAGCGCCTCGACCGGCGCACCGCGGACGTGTACGGCGACGACGTCGGCCTCTCCGCGGCGCGGGCGCGCCGCGCCATGGACCTCGTCCTGCAGGATCCGCAGCTGTCGGGTGCCCGGGCGGAGCACGAGGGGCGCGGCTACGTCCAGACCGACGACGTCGTCAATGGCGGATTCGTTCAGGGCGAGAGATCGTTCGTGCGCGTGCAGGTCGTGTACGACGAACCGGTGCCGCTCGACACTTACGATGGCGTGGATGTCACGCGGATGAACCGGGAGATCAGTCCGCAGAGCCCCTTCGATCTGAACGTGATGCGAATCACCGTGGACGGCAAGCCGATCGACGACCCGGGTCGCAGCTCTTCCGACATCCAGCGCTGCACCGACGTCGCGCTCGACCAGTCCAGGATCCAGTTCCACTTCGACAATCTCGAGTCGCGGCCTCGGCTCGCCGTCGCGGCGCATCCTGTCGCCGTGGCGGTGAGCCGCGAGGGCGGCGGTCCAGTGGCATCGGTCGTGCGTTTCCGGATGTACAACAACTATTCGAGCTTCATCCAGCGTGCCGAAATACGAATCTTCGAGCCGGAGAAGTCATTACAGGCCGCACCGCTCAAAATCATCGCGGTCGACGAGGCGGGCCAGGCGGAGTGGCAGCCGCATGCGGAAAGCCTCCGGGGGCCGGTGCGCGAGCTCAAGTACGTGCTGCGGGCCTATGACGCGGCGGGCCATTTCGACGAGACGGATGCGCGGCCGCTGTGGCTGGTCCGCGAGTCCGGCGGCGGGGAGCCCGCGGAAGGGGTGAAGGGCGCGCCGGCCGCGGCCGCGCCGCCGAGCGAGCTGCTGGCCGCCTACGGCGAGAGTGACCTGGCGCGCCACCAGATTCCGATGAACGGCGGCACGGTGAGGGTGCAGGGCAGCGGTATACCGATGGGCCACACGGTCTGGGTGGCAGGCCGCCAGGTTCCGGTCGACCCGCAAGGCAACTTCGTCGCAGAGGAGATCCTTCCGCCCGGCGCGCATACGGTCGAAGTCGCGGTGCTCGACGATGGAGGGAACGGCTCTCTGTATCTTCGCGACCTGGAGTTCAAGCGCCGGGACCTGTTCTACGTCGGCGTCGCCGACCTCACGGTGTCCGACACCCACTCGCACGGTCCGGTCGATCTGCTCCAGGGCGAGAACGCTCCGCAGCCCTTCGATTCCTCCGTGGACGGTCGTCTGGCGTTCTACGTGAACGGCAAGGTGAACGAGACCTGGCGATTGACGGCGAGCGCGGATACCCGCGAAGGTCCGGTGAAGGACATGTTCAGCAACTTCCTCGACAAGTCGCCCGATTCGTTGTTCCGGCGCATCGATCCCGACTCTCACTACCCGACGTTCGGCGACGACGGTTCCGTGGAAGACATGGCGCCGACCCTGGGCAAGCTCTACGTCAAGGCGAGCCGTGGCGAAAATTACGGGATGTGGGGCAACTTCAAGGTCGGCTTTCTGGGCAACGAGCTGGCCCAGGTCGATCGCGGACTGTACGGCGCCAACGCGCACTATGTTTCCGAAGACACCACCAGCTTTGGCGAGCGACGGAGCGGCGTCGACGGATTCGCCGCCGAACCCGGAACAGTGCCGAGCTTCGAGGAGTTCCGGGGAACCGGCGGGTCGCTCTACTTCCTGCACCACCAGGACATCCTGACGGGTTCCGAGCGCGTGCGTATCGAGATCCGCGACAAGGACTCGCAGATCGTCACGGGGGTCGTGGACCTGCGGCCCGGCATCGACTACGACATCGACTACCTGCAGGGCCGGCTGCTGCTTTCCGAGCCACTGTCGTGGAATGCCGCCGACAACCTGCTTGTGCGCACCAGCGGCGTGAGCGGCGACGAGGCCTTTCTGGTGGCGCGCTATGAGTTCACGCCCGGCTTCGGCGATCTGAACGCGATGGCCGCCGGCGGCCAGGGCCATTACTGGTTTGGCGACCACGTGCGGGTTGGACTGACCGCCAACTCCAACCACGAAGGAGACGTCACCAGCAAGCTCGGCGCCGCGGACCTGACCTTGCGGAAGAGCACCGATTCCTGGTTCAAGGTGCAGGCGGGCCAGAGCGAAGGTCTCGTTTCCAGCTCGCTGCGGTCCAATGACGGCGGATTCGGCTTTTCCGGCTTCGACCCCCTGTCGTTCACGGATGCGAAAGCCGGAGCCTATCGCGCCGACCTGAGCGTCGGGTTCGGCGACTTCATCACGGGAGCCAGGGGCCGCCTCACTCTCTATGAGCAGAATCGCGACTCCGGCTACTCGGCTCCGGACCAGTCGACGATCAAGGACATCGAGCAATACGGCGGCACGTTCAAGATGCCCGTGACGAGTCGTCTGAGCCTGGCGGCCAAGGGCGATCAGAGCACCGAACAGCTGGGGCTCGAGCGCAGGGCGATGGAATTGGACGTGGGTTACAGGCTGACCGACAAGTGGAGCGTCAGCACCGGCGTGCGTAACGATCTGCGCGAGGACCGCTCGCCGGTTGTCCCGCTGACCCAGGAACAGGGCGAGCGCACGGACGCGGTCGCGCAGGTCGCGTTCGACCCGGGCACCTCATGGCGCGCCTATGGCTTCGTCCAGGATACGGTCGCTTCGAGCGGCGACCGTGAAGGCAACGGGCGCATCGGCGCGGGCGGCTCCTATCGCCTGACGAAACGCTTCAAGCTCGACGGGGAGGCATCCGACGGGGACCTTGGGCCCGGCGGCAGGCTCGGCACCAGCTTCCTGGTTTCTGAGCGGACCAGTCTGTACCTGAACTACTTGCTGGAAAACGACCAACCGGACGCCAGCGTGCCGGTCCGTCGGAGCAGCATGGTCACGGGCGTGAAGCAAAGGCTCTCCGACAGGTCCAGCGTCTATCTCGAGGAGCGTCACCAGGACGTAGGGTCCCAGAGCGGCCTCACGCACGCCACGGGGGTCAACCTCGTGGCAAAAGAGCGCTGGAACCTCGGCGGCAGCGCCGAGTTCGGCACGCTGATCGATTCACAGACCGGCGCTCAGACCGATCGCACGGCGGTTGGAGTCCGGATGGGTTACAACCGGGATACGGTTCAGCTCTCGAGCGCGATCGAGTATCGCCAGGATGACGCGGAACAACTCGACACGTCGCATGATGCAAGGACCGCGTGGTTGTTCCGCAACAGCTTCAAGTTCCAGCTGACACCGGACTGGCGCGTGATCGGCAAGCTGAACCACTCGTTCAGCAACAGCTCGCTCGGCGAGTTCTACAACGGCGGTTACACCGAGGCCGTGGTCGGTTACGCGTACCGTCCGGTGCGGCACGACCGGCTGAGCGCCCTGGCCAAGTACACGTACTTCTATAACCTCCCGACCACCGGTCAGGTAGGAGCGCAGGACACCCCGGCCGGGTTCATACAGAAGAGCCACATCGCGGCGTTCGATCTGACCTACGACCTTACGGCCGCCTGGTCGATCGGCGGGAAGTATGCCTACCGCCTGGGACAGGTGAGCCTTGATCGCGAGCAGCCGGTGTTCTTCGACAACGCCGCGCACCTCGTGGTGTTGCGTGCGGACTGGCGGTTCCGCAAGGACTGGGAGGGCATGGTCGAGGGGCGAATGCTCGATCTCCCGGATGTCAGTCAACGCCGGAGCGGCGGGCTGGGCGCGATCTATCGTTACCTCGGCAAGCACCTGAAGGTCGGAGCCGGCTACAATTTCACCGACTTCTCCGATGACCTGACCAACCTGAGCTACGACCACCGAGGCGCATTCTTCAATCTCGTCGGCAGCATGTGACGCCCGCAGACAGAGAGCTCCGCCGCGTGGCCGTCTAGCCGTCTCCACCAGTCTGCTGTCCTGTATGTGCCGCAGGTGTAGAGAGGGATCGTGGTGCGAGAGACGGTCGCCCCCACCGTTGCTCGGGCCGATGAGGACAACGCGAAGCCGGCGCAGTCGACGGCGGGGGCCTCTTCCGACAAGGACTGACGCAGGAGAGGCGTGGCGGGCACCGGAGGTGGCATCGGAACTACTTGACAGAAGGCCCCGTCTGGCGTACACAATTTGCATCTCTTGCCCCATTCCACCAGCGCCGAGAGCCGTCGAAGTCGGCCTCGACCTGAGTCTGAAGGAGAGGGCAGCCATGCGCCGTCGTTTCGCTCCACCTGCATTGCTCTCGCTGGTTGTCGCACTTGCTCCCTCGGTCAAAGCAGTTGCGCGCGATCTGACCTTCGAGGATCGGGTCAAGGCGCAAGAAGCCATTGAACGTGTCTACTACTCCCACCAGATTGGCGCGACGAAGCCGTTCGAAAAGGCCGTCCCCGTTTCAATTCTCGAACAAAAAGTGAGAACCTACCTCAAGAAAAGGGTGGCGCTTGAGAGGTTCTGGCATACGCCGGTGACGGCCGAAATGCTCCGAAGGGAGACGGAGCGCATCGCCCGGCAAACCCGGATGCCCGAAAGACTCCGTGAACTGTATGCAGCACTTGGGAGCGATCCTTTCCTCATCCAAGAATGCTTGACTGGTCCGAGGCTCATCGACCGCTTGACCAGAAGCTTTTTCGCGTACGACAGGAATATTCACGACGAGCAGCGCCAGGCGATTGAAGCGCTCCGTGAGCAGCTCGTGAAAGGCACAATCAATCCGTGGTCGAGCCACCCATCCAGAAGGGTGACGCGTCTTCTGCGCGGCGGTTTTGAGCGGCGAAGAGAGCCCGAAGCGTCAATAGAAGCAGCTCATCATCAAGAACGCGAATTGCCCGAGGGCTTGGTCGAGCCTGAGGAATTCGATCGACTTCGTGCGCGGTTGCCGGAACAGATCGGCGAGATTGGGCCAATCGAAGAAGACAGAGATAGCCTCAGCGTCCGTGTCATCTTGTCCAAGAGCGAAAGTGAGATGGATGTTGTTACGTACTCTCTGGCAAAGTTGGAGTGGGGCGTGTGGTGGCATTCTGTCGAGGCGTCGCTGGATGAGCCGCCTCTCGAGCAAGTCACTGTTGCCGAGGATGACCTTTCGCTCCCTGTCCCCAGCATGACGTGCCCAGCGGACGACACGTGGGACAATCAGTCGCTCGGTATTATTCCGCGCGACAGCCAGACCGCAGTATGGACTGGAAGTCTCATGCTCGTGTGGGGCGGACACTCGCAATCGAGCATCGGCAACCGCTACGATCCCGCCACGGATACCTGGACAGACATCTCGACGACCAACGCGCCATCGGATCGCTCCAACCACACTGCTGTCTGGACAGGAAGCCTCATGGTCGTGTGGGGTGGCCAGGGAGGCCGCTTTCTCAATACCGGTGGACGGTACGATCCGACCACGGACACTTGGTCCCCGACCTCTACGAACAATGCCCCATTGTCTCGGACCAAACATTCTGCTGTGTGGACCGGCACGCGGATGGTGGTGTGGGGCGGGCTTACGGATTTATCGCCTGCTTCACCGTGGCTGAATACGGGTGGACAATATGACCCGACGACCGATACCTGGATGGCCACTTCGACGGTCAACGCAATTTCGCCTCGCGAACAGGCGGGTGCCGTCTGGACTGGCAGCGTCATGGTCGTGTGGGGCGGCTATGACGGCCGCTCATCTCTCAACACTGGCGGTCGATACGATCCTGCCGCAGACATTTGGACTCCCATGTCGACGATCGAAACGCCAGCGCCACGTGTGGGAAACCCTGTCGTCTGGACTGGCAGAGTCGTGATTGTTTGGGGCGGCGTCACCCAGACGACCATGAATGCCGCCGGTCGCTACGATCCGTCGACTGATACGTGGACACCCCTGTCGTCGATCAACGCACCGTCACCACGCTTCGGTCAGACACTCGTCTGGACTGGGAACGAGATGGTCGTGTGGGGTGGGTTGTCCGCCACGGCGAGTGAGTTGCTCGATACCGGTGGCCGCTATGACCCGGCGACCGACGTCTGGAGTGCTACGTCGACGATAAACGCTCCCGCGCCTCGCTGGAAGCACTCCGCGGTTTGGACGGGAAGTGTGATGGTCGTGTGGGGCGGATCGGCGTCTGGTTCGCTCAACACCGGCGGGAGGTACGAGCCCGCCACCGACAGCTGGACTCCAACGTCGGGGACCGGGGCCCCGACGGGACGTTGGAACCACACGAGTGTTTGGACGGGAAACGAAATGATCGTGTGGGGAGGTGAAGACCGATTTGGCGGTGGCATGAATACCGGCGGCCGTTACGATCCCGCCACCGACACCTGGACCCCAACTGCGACCACCGAGGCGCCTTCTGCACGCTATTTCCACACGGCCGTTTGGACGGGAAACGAAATGATCGTGTGGGGAGGGCTAGGAAGTCCCGGCGGCATTCTGAGCTCCGGCGGTCGATACAACCCTTCAACGGACGCCTGGAATGCTACGTCCCAGATAAACGCCCCCTTGCCCCGTTCAGGTCATACGGTCGTATGGGCTGGGAAAGAGATGATCGTGTGGGGTGGAGCGAACAATTTCTCCGTGTTTAGCACTGGCGGTCGATATGACCCGGGGACGGATTCCTGGGCTCCTACCACCATGAACGGTGTCCCCGCCGCTCGTGCGGGCCATACAGCCGTCTGGACCGGAAGCGTCATGGTGGTTTGGGGTGGTCGGGACGGGTCTTCACATCTGAGAAGTGGTGGCCGGTATGACCCCACGACTGACACCTGGACCCCCACTTCGACGAGCGGCGCCCCCACGCCTCGGGTGGGGCATACCGCCATTTGGACGAGGAACGCCATGGTCGTCTGGGGTGGCTACAACATGTCGCTTGGCGCACTGAACACTGGAGGCCGCTACGACCCCGCAACCGACGCTTGGTCCTCCACGTCGACCCTTGGCGCTTCCGCGGCTCGGCAGGGTCACACGGCAATCTGGACAGGCAGGCTCATGGTCGTATGGGGAGGCAGCATAGGCTACGGCCCGTATGACGCCGGTGGCCGGTACGATCCGGTCGCGGACACCTGGGCTCTCATCTCCCGGACGAATGCTCCCTTGGATGGACCTGGGGCCACTGCGATCTGGACGGGAAGCTACATGGTAGTGTGGGGTGGCAATATCGGCGGGCCGCCTACCAATACGGGAGGCCGGTACGCTGTCTCCTTGGATGGTGACGGAGACGGGTTCAGTGTGTGTCAGGGGGACTGCGATGACAACAATCCAGCTGTCCATCCTGGTGCTGCGGAATCATGCGATGGAACCGACAACAACTGCGATGGCCTAATCGACGAAGGCTTTGACGTGGGGGCAGCGTGCAGCGCTGACCTCGACGAGTGTCATCAGGTGATCGGCAAGCGGCAGTGCCGCTCCGACGGGACAGGAACCCAATGCGACGGTGAAACCGTTCTCCGCGATACGACTGCTCCGATAATCGCTTGTCCCCCGGGCATCGCCCTGGAATGTCCAGCGACCTCGGGGGGCATTGGGTCCCCGCTTGTCACCGATGCTTGCGACACCAAGCCGCAAGTCGTGAGCGATGCTCCTGCCACGCTTCCACTCGGCGCGAGAGTGGTCATCTGGCAAGCCACGGACTCGAGCGGCAACCATTCGAGTTGCCAGCAGAGGGTAGAGATCGTCGACACGATACCGCCGCAACTAACATTGGCCTTGAGTTCTACACTGCTTTGGCCACCCAACCACCGCATCGTACCAGTGCAGGCGTTGTGGCAGGTGAGGGATGCCTGTGATCCACTGGCGGGTGTCACTTTGTTCTCTGCAACCAGCAGCGAGCCCGACGACGCGTCAGGGATCGGGGACGGGAACACGACGGGGGATATCCAAGACGCCTCCATCGGCACACCAGACGCCTCCGTGCTGCTGCGAGCGGAGCGTTCGGGGGATGGACCAGGGCGGGTGTACACGCTGACCTACGCAGCGCGTGATGCGTCGGGGAATACGGCATCAGCTCTGGGGATCGTGACTGTGCCGCATGACGAGGGGACCGGCCCCGAGCCTGTGATGCTGAGCCTGGAGGGCGACGGTACTCCGGGCATGGCGCACCTGTACTGGAACGCGGTCAGCGGTGCCGAGATGTACGACGTGATCCAGGGTGACGTGAGTCAAATCAGTGTGTCGAATGGAGAGATTAGGCTTGGACCCGTGCACGTTTTGGCAGTGGGGCGGACCGAGGCCAGTTACTCCGAAGGCCCGATCGGAGCGACCCCAATTACGGGGAAAGCGTTCTTCTACCTCGTGCAGTATCGTGAAGGGCAGAACGCGAGCGGCTGGGGGACGGAATCGAGCCCGTGGCCGGCAGAGCCTTCCTCCTGCGACATTCGCTGTCCCGGGGAACCGATCAGATCAGCCGTCGCTTCGATGGAACATCCCCGGAAATAATGCGGACTGACCAACGGCGCGACTGGGCTCCCCTCCTCCCGAGACTCTCGTCTGCACCGACGGGGACTGCCCGGTTTTTTGGGGATCGGACGATCCCCGAAATCGTCATCCCCGTACACGGCCAGATACTCTGAACAACGCGACAAAGCACTTCGAGCCATGGATTTTCTGCAGCGCATGATCGGCGCGAGCAAACCGCGATCTCCCTGCGCACCGCCAAGAACCGTAACCGTTGTGTGTGCATTCCGGATGAAAGGAAGCCGGACAGATCTCTCCGAGGAGCGGAATTGCAGTCCGGGAGTCAAGTGATGCTTTTGAATCCATGGCTCGAATGAGGCCGGCGGTGCCACCGGCCCCCCTTCCCGACGCTTACGCTAGCAGGAGACTGCGGTACAGCTCATGGTGCCCGTCTGCGTGCAGTTCATATTTCTCGACACATCCCGGACGCAGAAGGTGCCGTGACTGCAGAAGTTGTGGTTGCATTTCGGGGCGGCGAGCGCGTCCGAGCCAAGGCTCGCCGTCGAGAGGGCGGATACGTAGGGCGTGTTGCTCGGCAGGGACGTGGACAGCGCTACCGAGAGTAACGCGAGCACACCGATGAACAGCACGAAGCGCACGACGTTGCGAATCGGCCTATACATTTGCGTTCTCCTTTCGCGGCCCATCGAGGCTTCCGGGGACAGGGGGCCGGGCCCATCCCGCGTGGCCGGCGGCACCGCCGGTAACTCGGGCATCCGGTTCCCATACCAGCAATGGGGTGAGCAAAAGCAGATTCTTATCTACCATCAGCCGCGACCATGTGCAAGAGGGTCTGCACCCCACGCTTCATTGCGCCGGCTCGAGCCAGTGCAGGATGTGCGTGGCGAGCCATTGGGTCCCCGCTCGCAGAAGTGCTCGTCGTAGGGACACTGCACATCCCCCGGGCGGATCCGCTCCCGGAGATAGAGCTCCGTGAGATCCAGGTAGCCGTCCAGCAGCCCTTCGCGTACAAGGAGACGGAAATTGTCCACTCGCGGCGACGGCAGTCCCTCCCTCAGATTCTTCGCCACCGCCCAGTCTGGATAGTGCACCACGCTGAGGCGCCTGAGTCCTGGAATCCGGCGCAAACGATCCAGCAGAAAGCGCATCTGGGCGTCGAAGTAGGAGGCGCAGCGGCGGCCGACGATCCCGGAGTCGGAATAGGCCAGGAAGAAGTCGTCGCTCCAGGCGATCCCCTGCTCGCGAATCATCCGATCGGGGTCGATGCTCGACGGATCCGGATCCTCCAGGGCGTGGCGCACCCGGCCGAGAGCGCGTGCGAGGTAGAGATGATCGTCCAGCCACCGGCGCGGAGTCTCGTGAGGACGCGGATCTCTTTTCCAGGTCCCGGTGTGCAGGGCGGGACGGCAGGCCTGATCGAATACGACTATGCCAAGGAAGTCTTCCGGGTCCTCGGGCACGGGGTCGCGGTACGAAGCGAACAATGGCTCCCCCTCGCGGCGCAGATAGATCCCTTTGCCGTATTTGCGGCCGGGCTCCCGCAGCACGTTGTTGTCCCAGGAGTCGTTTTCCACGTACATGTAAACGATTTCATCCGGGGGAAGGCTGCGGGAGAGCATCAGCGCCTTGCGCGCTGATTGATCCGTCCCGTATCCACGTACGCCCAGGTTGATGACGTTGACCCGTTGGCCCCGGCGCCGGAGGGCCTGTTCGAGTAGGGCGGGCACGGTCTCGTCATCGTCGACTTCCAGCGAGGCGGTCGTGCTGTCCCCCAGGAAGAAGATATTCCGGTAGCCCGCCACCCGGGTCCCCCGGGGCGCGTTCATGCGGTTTCCGAATTCGTCGAAGTGGACCTGGCCGTCGAACGCGCCATTGGTGAAGCGTCCCGACGCGTTGGGAATGTTGGACCAGCCGAGCGAATCGTCGCGTTGCCAGAACTGGTGCTCGGCGGATCGTTCGGCGTCCGCGGGGGGCCTGCCCAGCGCTCGCTCGAGGAACGTCCGAAGAGCGACCTCGCCCAGGATGAGGGTGATGGCGCCCAGCAAGGCCGCGAAGAGCAGAGGAAAGAGAATCGGGTGGCGCTGGCCTGTCATCGTGCCCTCCGCCATCCTCACTTCTTCGCTTCGAGCTCGACGGGCCAGTTGACCAGCAGGTGCATGAGCGATGCGGCGTCGGTGGGCACGATGGGCGCTATGAATCGACTGCCATCCGGCATCGCGTCGAAGATGCGTCCGTTCGCGATGGCGTTGCCGAGGTGCGCGATGGTCCGGGGGGGGCCCGGATTGAACTGGCCCCCGACCGCGGTGACGTCCGCCGCCTGCAGCTCGCTGCCGCCCGTGAAGTAGATCTCTCTGCCGTCGCGCCTCCAGGCTCCCATGTCGCCGCCGGTGATGGAGACCTGCCACTTGCCGGAGCCGCTCGGGAAGGAGGTCACGTAGAGCTGGGAGCGTCCGCTTTCGCTGGATCCGTAGGCAAGCCAGCGCCCGTCGGGTGAGACGCGGGGGTAACTGAGCACCGCCTGCGCCGAGGGAGAGGGGACCACGACCCGCGGTGTCCGATCGCCGGCCAGGGGCATGGCGTAGATTCCGTTTCCCGAAGGCCCGGTCGCCCGCAGGTAGACGAGATACTTGCCGTCCGGCGAGAAGGCCGGCGCCTGCAACGTGGCGTCCTTCTCTTCGACGAGCAGCTCGTCCGGTGTCGTGCCATCCACGCCCTTCCGGTGGATGCTGGCGCCGGGTGTGGCGCCGGACGTGAAGGCGACGTACCTGCCGTCGGGCGACCAGGCGGGATTGATGTGAACCGCGGTGTCGAAGGTGAGGCGCGCCCGCGTGCCCTGCGCGAGATCGATGATCCAGATGGTGCGCAACGGATCGCCGAGGGCGACGGCGAGCTTCCTGCCGTCGGGGGAGACGGTCGGGTCCCGGTAACTGTCCCGCGGCAGGCGCGACCCGACCTCCTTGCCGGTGCGATCGAACCAGGCCAGCTCGGAGCCGAGGACCGCCGAACCGCGCATGTACACCATCGTCCCGGTCTCGGAAACGCTCGAGACCATGCGCCAGATGCCGGGATCGAACTGCACGCCGTCGACGAGGGCGCCCGGGTCGCCGAGGAATCGCCCGCTCCCGGGGTCGAACGGCTGGGCCATGAGCGCCGTCTGGGCGTGGAACAGGAGCTGGCCGTTGGCGTACACGGCGTTCGAGACGCACGGCATCAGGAATCGCGGCTCTCCGCCGTCGATCGATGCGAAGTAGATGCCGTTCGCCTCGGGGTCGCCGCCGGCATGATTGGTGGCGAGATAGAGGAAGTGCCTCCCGTCGGGCAGGAAGAACGGCCAGCGGTGCGTGGAGTGTTTGTGCGAGTCGATGGCTGTCACGGGCACCGCGGCGCCCCCCGAGGCAGGGACGCGCAGGAGACCGCCCTGGTAGTCCGGCGAGAAGACGATGATGTTGTCCTTGCTCCACGTGCCGCCGCGTGCGTTGGGAGCAGTCGCCACGATCGCCGTCGGGCCGCCGGCGGCCGGAACCCGCTTGAGCTTGCCCTCCGCGAAAAACCCGATTTGCCGGCTGTCGGCGGACCAGAACGGAAACGAGGCAGCCTCGGTGTCGTCGAGGCGATGCGCCGCCAGCGCGTTGAGGGGGCGCACCCAGATCGACTTGATCCCCTCAGCGCGGGCCACGAAGGCGACCTGCGTTCCGTCGGGCGAGATGACCGCCGGTCCGGCAAAATCGCCCGTGACGTCGAGGGCCACCTTCTCGGGCGGCAGGATGACGGCGCGCAGGACCGGCTGCGGCGCGGGCCCCGGGGCGCGCATCAGCATCGAGATCGTCCCAACCGCCAGGAACGAGGACAGCGCGGCCACGCTCCAGGCGATACGCGGGTTGCCCCACAGCCGTCCGCGCCGTCCGGCGACCGCGGCCGCCGCCGGTGCTGAGCTGTCGGCGGCGATGAAGCGCAGCTGCAGCAGCAGGTCGTGTGCGGACTGGAAGCGCTCGTCCGGATCCTTCGCCAGGCAGGTACGGATGACGCGATCGAGGGCGGCGGGGGCGGTAGGGCGCAGCGTGGTGATCGGTTGCGGCTCGGCGGCGAGGATCGCGGCGATCACGCTGGCCTGCGTCTTTCCCTCGAAGGGACACCGGCCGGTCGCCATCTCGTAGAGGACGGTGCCGAAGGAGAAGATGTCGGCGCGCGCGTCGGCCTCGGCCCCCTCGATCTGCTCCGGCGCCATGTACTGAAAGGTCCCGACGATCGTGCCCTGCGCCGTGAGCGGCTGAGCCTGAGTCGGCCTCGCGGTCATCGAGTCGACGGCCAGGCCGGCACGCCGCTCCTTCGCCAGGCCGAAGTCGAGCAGCTTCGCGCCGCCCTTGGTCAGGATGATGTTGCCCGGCTTGAGATCGCGGTGCACGACGCCCTGTCGATGCGCCTTGTCGAGCGCGTCGGCGACCGCGATGGCGATGCGCAACATCTCGGGCGTCGGCAACGCGCCGCGCGCGAGGCGCGCCGCCAGCGTGTCCCCCTCGAGGTATTCCATGACGAGGAAGTCGACCGACCCGCCGGGGTCCTCCTGGCGCCCGACGTCGTACAGGCTGCAGATGTGCGGGTGCTGGAATCCGGACAGGGCCCGCGCCTCGCGCTCGAAACGTGCCCTGAGATCGGGATTCGACGAGACATGCGCCGGCAGGACCTTGATGGCGACGATGCGGTCGAGCCGGGTGTCGCGCGCCTTGTAGACCTCGCCCATGCCGCCGGCCCCGATGGGGTCGAGGATTTCGTATGGACCGAGCCTTCTGCCGACGTTGAGCGCCATGGAGCCGACGATTATAGACGGTTCGCCTCGCGTGCCTGGTGTGAGCCATGGCAGCGTGCAAGAACGGCACCTATAATTCGGGCCAGCCAGGCCAGCAGGGGGATCGTGATCCAGGCATGGCCGCATCCCCAGCACAATTGGCTCCCCGACATCCATTCCGCGCCCCGCCCGTCTACGGCAGGCCGCTGAACGTGAACGGCGCCCAGAAGAAAGGCGCCGCGGTGTCGGGGCGGGAGCGAAGCAGTCGCTTTGCGTCGCGCAGGGCGACCGCCGGCCGTGCGTCGCGGGCCGCGGCATCGTCGTCGGCCATGCGGCGGAACAGTTCGCCGACGAGATCGGCGCTCGACGTGTCGGAGACGGGCCAGAGCGTGGCTACGACGCGGCGCGCGCCCGCCGCGAAGAATCCACGCGCCAGGGAGAACACTCCCTCCCCTTCGATGCGCCGCCCGACGCCCGAGTCGCACGCCGACAGGACGACGAGCTCGGCGTCCACGCGCGTGGCGTCTATCTCGAACAACTGGAACAGGCCGTCCGCCTCGGGTCCCGGCGGCGTGCCCGGCGGTGTTGCGAGCGCCAGGCCGGCGAGCAGATCGCTCCTCCGTGGATCGACCAGTCCGTGGGTCGCGAGGTGCAGGTAACGCATTCCGGGGAGGGCGGCGCGCACCGCCGGCTCGTTCGCCGCGTCCCCCGCCAGGACCTTCACCGCGTCCGGGAACCCGGCCGACCGGAAGGCGTCACGAAGCGCCGCGCTCTCCCTCGCCGTGCCCGGCAGGGGAGGGTAGCGCCCGCCGTAATTTGGATCGGAGACCGACAGGACCCAGGGGGACGCGGCCGCGGGCGGTCGCCCTGGGACCGGCGGCGGACCGGTGGCCGGAACGGCGGGCCGGCGCGCCAGGTTGACGATCGACGTCGCCGACGCCGCGTAGCGGATCACCGGGCCGTCATCGAGCCACAGGCGTGCATCGCGCCAGTCGCGGCCGCCGCGCGTCACGAGCGCCTCGAACGGCAGCATCAGGAGAGAACCGTCGGGGACCAGGATCACCTCGGGCGCGCGCCGCACCCGGCGCCAGAGGCGATCGGGGATCAGCGCCCTCCGGAGGACCGCCAGGAGAGAGACGGTCTCCTCCTCGTCGTCGGCGACCGATGACGGCGGTGAGGCCAGACGCAGGAGCAATGGGACGCCGCCCCCCTTCGCGCGGCCGATCAGGATCGTCTCCAGCATCGCCGTCGTGATCGGACCCGGCCGGACGCCCAGCACCCGCGCCTCGTCGCCGTCGAGAGCCAGGGGGATGGCCTCGACGGAGCCGCCGTCCGCCGGCAGTGCGAACAGCCACGAGGCCTCGGCGCCGATGCGGTACTCGAGAAGCCAGCCGCCGGGAGGCAACAGGACGCCGCGACGCGCCTCCTCAGCGGTCACCGTCCCGCCGGCGGCGGTGATGGCGTCGCGCCACAGAGGGCTGTGGGCGCGGAAATCGTCCTGGGCCAGCCGCAGGGCCCGCGCCGCCCTGTCCACCCGTCCGTCCAGATCCACCAGCCGCCGCCGGCGATCCTCGCGGGAGAGATCGGCCCGGGCGCGCTCGAACGTGGCCCGCGCCTGCGCCTCCGCCAGCTCGGCCGCCGCCTCCGATTCGCGCGCCTCGAGGCGGGTCCGTTCAGCGGGAGCCACGGATCGGCGCACGTCACCGGTCCCGAGTGTGAGGACGTCGAGAAAGGCGCGCGCCCGCGAGCGCTCCGTCCACGCGAAGGCCGCCGCCGCGTCGCCGCTCTCGACGGCCCACGCGATCCTCCGGTCGTAGTCGGCCAGATGGCGCCGGAGGAAGTCGGCCCGCGTGGCCTCACCGCCCCCTCGGCGCGGCCGGAGGCGCTCGATCCCCAGAAGCGTCCTCTCCAGAGCGGCCACCGACTCATCGCGATGCCCGAGGCGCCGCAGCAGGTCGGCCTCGAGCACGCCGGCCTCCACCTCCGATTCCGGGTCGACGGCGCTCGCGGCGAGCGCTGTGCGGGCGCGCTGGACCTCGGCCAGGACCCGTTCCGGCGGATTCCCGGAATCCAGGAGCGCCCGGGCGCGCTCCAGACGCGTGGACGCGGTCACCGGGTGATCGGGGCCGAAGACCTCCTCGCGGATGGCGAGGGCGCGGTCGGCGAGCGACACCGCGTCGGCGGCGCGGCCGGAGGCCTGGAGGAACCCGCCCAGATCGTGCAGGCACTGGGCGACGCTCGGGTGCCTGGGACCGAGCGCGCGCTCGGTGGCGTCGAGGGACTCGCGGTAGAGCGCCTCCGCGCGCTCCCGCTCGCCGCGGTCGGCGTACAGCATGGCCAGATTGTTGCGGAAGAACAGCAGCGTCGGGTTCTCGGGACAGAGCGCTTGGCGGGCCGCGGCCAGCGCGTCCGTGAGAATCGGCTCGGCGTCCTCGAGTCGCCCCTGGCGCCGGTAGATCTCCCCCAGGTTGTTCCGCCCGATGACCCGCTGCTCCGGCGTCAGGGCGTCGGGGTGGGCGTCCAGAATGTCGAGAAAGCGCCGCGCCTCGCGTTCGGCATCGCCGTATTCCGCCAGATCCAGATAGAGACCGGCGAGGCTGCTGGTCACATCCGCCAGGCGGACGAAATTGGGCGCCGGCGCACGATCGAGCTCAGTCCGGGCCTCCTGGAACCGGGCGCGCGCCTCGTCGTAGCGGTCCTGGGCGCGAAGCAGCTCGCCCAGGGCCTGGAGCGCGCGGGGGCGCGCCCCGGCGTCGGCGGCGGGCTCTCGATCGATCGCTTCGAGGACGCCGCGCAGAAAAGGCTCCGCCTCGGTGTACTTGCCTTGCTTCAACAGCAGGAGCCCGACGTCGCGCAGACCCGCGCGCCGCTGCGGCGCGGCGGCCGGTCCGGCCGCGGTCTTCGCGGCCAGCGCCGCTTTCTCGAGGACCTCTCCCTCCTCGTATGAGCCGCGGGCGTACAGGACGGAGGCGAGGAGACTTCGGCTCTCGGCGACGCATAGATCGCTCTCCGGGAGCGCTGCGGCACGCAGGAGGAGCGCCCGCCGGACGTAGGTCTCGGCGGCGTCCCAGGTCCCCGCCTGACAGGCCCCGATGAGGGCGAAACGGCGGCCGAGGTAGGCGAGATCGCTCGCGAGGGCGACCCGGTCCCCGCGATGCTCCCGCTCGCGCGCCTCCACCAGCGCGCGCGCCGCCTCCACCGCGTCGGCGGCCCGGCCGTCGTCGAGAAGCCCCGTGACCCGGGCATCCAGAAGATCCGCCTCCCATGCCCGCCGGTCCGCCTCCGACGCGGGACGTCGGCGCTCGGCGACGAGCGTCACCTCGACCGGGGCCGCGCCCGCAGGAGGAAGCACCTTGAGCGTCCAGGCGCCGGCGGCGTCGGCCACCCAGGCGGTGTCCGGCCTCGCCGGCAGCAGGCAGTCCGAGTCCGCCGTCTCCGCCGGATCGCGGATGACGCGGCGGCGCTCCGTGCCCGAGGGATCGACGAGGACCAGTGCGACAGGGGCGGTCTGCCGCACGAGACGCACCGCACCGTGGTCGCCGGCGCGCAGGCGGAGAAGGACGGCGCGCCCCTCGTCGCCGTCGAGCGAAACCCGCAGCTCGTGACCGGGTACGAGCAGGGGCGGCGACGCGGAGCCCGCCGCGGCCGATGCCGGCAACGTCGGTCCTGCCCCGAGCAGGATGAGCAGGACGAGGCGGGCGCGGCTCATCATGCGAGACACGGAGGGATCTTCCTACGCATGCCGGGAATTCTAGACTCCTTCCCACCCCCCTTGCCGGGTTTGGGCGTATATTGACGTCAAGAAACGGGTGGCTTTCCCTTCATTTATATATGTTCCGGATACGGGAATACCGAGGCATGATGGAGCGCGAGGCCCGGCGGCGAGGCGAGCCGACCGGGGGTGGATGCCTCGCCGCGCGGGCGGTCCGTGCCGCCCTCATCGGCTGCCTTCTGGCGGCGGGCCACGCGCCGGCCGCCGCGGGGGTCGTCGAGGAGCGCGTCGAGCGCCCGACGATCCCGACCGACACACGCTTGTATGTGCCGTTCTTTTCCTTCTTCACCGCCGACAGCGACGAAGCCGTTCTGACTCTGGCGCATCCCGCCGATGACTGCGCCGTCCCCGCCGAGCCCTGCATGAGCGGGAGCCAGTGCGCCAGCGGCGTGTGCCGGAACGGGCTCTGCCGCTACCCTGAATCGGTCCAGGTCGGTTACGTGGCGGTGCTGCGCAAATCGAGGTTCTGCGACATCGCGGCGTGCGCCCCGGGACCGCCCCCCGCGGCCTGCCCCACGGGTGTGTGCGATGGCGGTTCGTGTACCAACCCCTCCTCGAACGTCAACGGACTCTGCCTGTGCGACACCTGCAGCGAAACCGACCCGGTCGCCCCGGTCAGCGACCTTCCGTTCGCCGACACCTTCGTGGATGTCGCCGACCCCCGCTGGGTGTTGTCGCAGGCGTCGCCCGTGAGCGCCAGCGGTCGCTCCTATCTCAAGTTCCTGGGACCCGACTATACCGATACTAGCCTGCCGCCGGTGAGTCCCTGGGTCGGGCAGGCGCAGATCCGGATCTTCGGACTGCTGCCGGGCGAGGAGTACGCGCTCTTCCTGAAGTGGACCTACGCCCCGTATCCGTCGTCCGAGCCGTGTCCTCTCGACGCGGCGATCACCGTGCACCTCGCGACCGTTCCGTCGGTGTGCGCGCCATGATGCGGTGTGTCGCGAGGATCGCCTTGGCGGGGGCCGCGGTGGCGGTCCTCCACCTGCCGCTCACACCTCCGGCGGTCGCTCAGAAGCTCGACAAGAACCTGACCAGGTCCTTCGACGGCGAGCCGTACCAGAAGATCTACGCCTTCTTCACGGCGGGCGGGAGCGACGCCGTCCTGACGTTCTCGCGCGTCATTGGCTCGTGTCCCGACATCGGGGGGTGCACGACCAGCGCGAACTGCCACGGCGGCACCTGCGTCGCCGGCCAATGCACCGGCCCGGTCAATGTCTACCCCACGGTCGGGCAGGTGGCGGTCATCCCCAAGGACACGTTCTGCCGCGCTCTCGTCTGCGGCAGCGGCGGCGGCGCGTTCGTCCCCCCGGAGTGCGATCCCGCCCTTTACCCCTGCACGACCCCTTGCCCGGTGCCGACGAGCTGTTTCTCCTGCCCGCTGGCCCCCGGGCTGTGCGCGTGCGACGGCGGCAACAAGTGCCCGGCCGCCGACGCCCCCCTTCAATCGTCGCAGGTCGCGTTCAACGAGACGTTTCAGGGCTCCGCCAACGCCAACGGCTGGCTCTACAGCCGAGCCACCGTCCATCCGGGCGCGAGCGACGGCTTTCTCGAGCTCGGTGTCGATCCGGCACTCGTCCCGGCCGTCAACTGGGCCGTCGCCGAAGGCACGGTCCGGTTCCCGCTGATCCCGGGTCAGGAGTACGTCCTGTTCGTGAAGCACAGCTTCAGCCCCCTGGTTGGGGGCCTGCAGTGCTATCCGTTCGGCCGGATGGAGCTGTCGTTCGACGGTCGGCCGGACCCCTGCGATCAGGACCAGGACGGCTACACCGTCGCGCAGGACTGCAACGACGGCAACGCCGCGATCCATCCAGGCCAGCTCGACGCCTCGTGCAACCTGGTGGACGAGGATTGCGACGGCGTGGCCGACGAGGACTACGTCTCCGAGCCGGACAACTGGACCCCTATCGCTCCTCAAGCGGCCATCGAGGGGCGCAACGGCCACACCCTCATCAGCACCGGGTCGACCGCGATCGCATGGGGCGGTACTGTGGCCTCGGGCCTGACGCAGACCGGGGCGACCTACGATCCGGCGACCGGCCTGTGGACGGCGCTCCCGCTGGCCCGCGCCCTCGCCCCCCGCCTCAATCACACCGCGGTGTGGACTGGAAAAACCATGATCATCTGGGGCGGATCGACGGCTTCGGGGAGAACGAATACCGGCGGCCAGTACGATCCCTCCCTCGGCGCATGGGTCGACCCGACGACCCCGCTCAACGCCCCCACGCCTCGCATGTACCACACGGCCGTCTGGACCGGCTCCAAGATGATCGTCTGGGGGGGACTCGACGCGGCCGGCAACGTCCTTCGAACCGGCGGCGTCTACGATCCGACCACCGACACCTGGAGCTCCACGTCCCTGACCAACGCCCCGGCGGGGGGGGTCTTTCACACCGCGATCTGGACCGGCACCAGGATGATCGTCTGGGGCGGCGGGACGCAGACCGCGCCCGTGACCAACACGGGCGGGATATACGATCCCGCGAGCAATACCTGGGCGCCTGTCAGCCCCCTCTTCGTACCGACGGCGCGCGCGCACCACAGCGCGATCTGGACGGGGACCGAGATGATCGTCTGGGGCGGCCAGGACGTCGCGTCGAACGCGCTCGCCGATGGCGCCCGCTTCGTCCCCGCGCTGAGCAGGTGGTTTGCGCTGCCCCAGAGCGGCGCGCCGGCCGCGCGCAGCAGCCACGTTGCGGTCTGGACCGGAAGCGACATGCTGGTCTGGGGGGGTGACGACACGCTCGGCCGCCCGAT
Source organism: Candidatus Dormiibacterota bacterium (assembly GCA_035635555.1). Taxonomy (NCBI): domain Bacteria; kingdom Bacillati; phylum Candidatus Dormiibacterota; species Candidatus Dormiibacterota bacterium. Next base: position 134,839 of record DASQAT010000001.1, on the reverse strand, counting down.
CGGCGGCGGCGGGCGCTACGCGGCGGGCACCTGGTCGGCGATGACCACGCTGGGGGAGCCGCTCCCGCGGTCGTTCGACCGGGGGGCATACCTCTCCGGCCCGGGACGCCTGATCGTCTGGGGCGGATTCAAAGGGCGCCCGCTCGACGACGGCGGCCTGTACCTGCCGGGCGCCATCTGTGGCACCGGCGCCTGTCAGCGCTCCTACGGGACGGTCTGCGTCAACGGCGGAATCCAGTACCAATGCTCGCCCGGACCCCCTTCGGGGGAGGTCTGCAACGGCGTCGATGACGACTGCGACGGTGTGGTCGACGACTCGATTCCGCCGATCGTCGGCAGTCCGGAGCTCTCCGTCACGGGCTCCGGGGGTTCGGCGACTATTTCCTGGACGCCGCTCGCAGGCGGGCAGGCGGGGGATCTGGTGCGCGGACGGATCTCGAGTCTGGCGTCCTCGGGCGGGAACTTCACGGCGGCGACGGAGATCTGTCTCGGCAACGACCAGGCCGGGCGTTCCGTCTCCGATGGGGGGAAGCCGCCCAGCGGCGACGCCTACTGGTATCTCGCGCGCGAGGTCAACGTCTGCAGCGGGCCGGGCACCTACGACGAGGGGACATCCTCGCAGCAGGGCTCGCGGGATGCCGAGATTGCCGCGGCCCCGGGCGCCTGCCCCTGAGGGAAACTCATCGGAAGCCGGCGCTGCTTCGTATAATATGGGGTGATTCTCGCGGGCCCCATCCGGGCCCGCGCGGCGAGGACGTAGATGGAAAGATCGATACGAATCTGAACCTTCACATGGCCTGAGGGACTCAGGCCCCGCCTTCGAATGCCCCCCAGCCGAGGCTGACGCCGGCTCCAGATGTCGGACGCCCCGGGTGGGGGCGTTCGATCATGGAGCGTTGGCGATGCCACAAATCAACCCCGCACTCAGGAAGAAGCTCGACACCGTCGCAGTCGACGTCGCGAGGAAACACGCCGAGGCCGTCGATCGCGAGGGCGCCTTTCCCAAGGCCTCGATGGACGCCCTCGCGGGCGAGGGACTTCTTGGCCTCCTCAGCGCCCGCGAGGTTGGCGGGATGGGCATGACGATCGGAGCCGCGACGCTCGCGGTCGAGTGCATGGCCCGGGAGTGCGGTTCGACGGCGATGGTCCTCACGATGCACTACGCGGGGACGGCGGTCATCGAGAAGCATGGCCCGGTCGAGGTACGGGGCGCGATCGCGTCGGGGCGGCACCTCAGCACGCTCGCCTTCTCCGAGTCGGGCTCGCGCAGCCACTTCTGGGCGCCGACGAGCACCGCGACACGCGGCGCCGACGGTCGGATCACGCTGAACGCCCAGAAGAGCTGGATCACTGCAGCCGGCCGCGCGACCGCCTACGTCTGGTCGAGCCGGCCGGTGAAGGCGGAAGGCGCCAGCACTCTCTGGCTCGTCCCGTCGGACACGAAGGGGATCCGCATGCCGAGCCTTTACGACGGGCTGGGGTTGCGCGGCAACGACTCGCGCCCGGTCACGGCGGAGGGGGTCGTGATCGCCCAATCGTCCCGCCTGGGCGATGACGGCGAAGGGTTCGCGATCATGATGCAGACCGTCCTGCCCGCATTCAATCTCATGAGCGCGGCCTTCTCGGTCGGCCTGATGGAAGGGGCGGTGGCGCGGACCGCGGCCCACGCGTCCGGGAGCCGCTATGCTCACATGGACGCAGCGCTCGCCGACTTCCCGACGATCCGCGCCTACATCGCGCGCATGCGCGTCGACACCGACATGGCCAAGGCCCTCCTTCTCGACGCGATCGACGCGGTCGAATCGGGGCGCGAGGACGCGATGCTGCGCGTCCTCGAGTGCAAGGCGGCCGCCGCCGAGACGGCGCTCAAGGTCCTGGCGACGTCGATGCGCGTCTGCGCGGGGGCGGCCTATCGCCGGGAGGTTGCCGTCGAGCGTTATTTCCGCGATGCGCAGGCGGCGAGTGTCATGGCGCCCACGACGGACCAGCTCTACGACTTCATCGGCAAGGCCGTCTGCGGCCTGCCGCTTTTCTAGAGAAGACCCTCGTGCAGACGCTGACGCTCGGCGCCGTCGCCTACGACCCCAAGGTCGTGACAATCTGGGAGGGGTTCAAGTCCTGGTTCACCGACCGTGACTTTCCTTTCGACTTCGTTCTCTATTCGAACTACGAGCGACTCGTCGAGGGGCATCTGGCGGGCGAGGTCCATGTCGCATGGAATTCTCCGCTCGCATGGATCGAGACGGAACGGGCCGCAGTCCTGCTCGGGAAGAAGGCGAGGGCGGTCGCGATGCGCGACACCGACCGCGATCTCACCTCGGTCATCGTCATCCGCGCCGACTCGAAGATCCAGGCGATCGGCGGCCTGGCCGGAAAGGGGGTCGCGGTCGGCGCTTCGGACTCGCCGCAGGCCACGCTCATTCCTCTCCTGCTGATCGCGGAGAGCGGGCTTCGTCCGGGAGCGGATGTCAGTGTCGAGAGGCACGACCTTCTCGTGGGCAAGCACGGCGATCACGTCGGGGGGGAGAGGGAAGCGGCGCGCGCCCTGATCGCCGGAAGAGTGGAGGCGGCCTGCATGCTGGACGCCAACCTCCTCGCGTTCACCCAGGAGGGAACCCTGCGGCCGGGGTCGACACGCGTCCTGGCGCAGACCCCTTCGTACGATCACTGCAACATCACCGTCCTGGACGACGCGCCGATCGATCTCATCCGGCGGTTCGTGGATCTCCTTCTCGGAATGAAGTACGAGGACCCGGTCGCGCGGCCGCTTCTGGACCTGGAGGGGCTGAAGCGGTGGCTCCCCGGCCGCACCGAGGGATACGCCCGGCTCAATCGGGCGGTCGATGTCTTTGGGACGCTGGACGGATGGCTCGCCCGGATGAAGGGAAGGGCCGGGACGAACGGATGATCGCGTGAACGGCACCCCGCGGCGGATTGATCTGGGCGACCTTGGGCTCGAGCGCGGCGGGCATCTCCTCGTCAAGCGGGCCCTGCGCGACATTCCGGCCGGAGCCCGGCTCGAGGTGGCGGGAACAAACCCGGAGCTGGCGATTCATCTCCGCGGCTGGTGTCGATCGCAGGGGCATACCCTCGCGATGAACCCTCCGTCCCCCGGCACCGGCGTGGACGGACCGGTCGCGTTCATCACGCGTGGACCGGCCGAGGTGGGTCGCTGGGGCGGCGCGGAGACGGCCGGTGCGCCCGATCCCGCGGCACACGGGGGCGTGGTCGAGCGCCCATCGTCACGCTGGGGCCTCGCGGCCCGCGGCGCGCGCGTCGAGCCGGGAAGCCCCGCCTTCGACTTCACGCTCGACCGGAAGGACGCCGTCTGGGCAGACGAGGCCGCCGCCCTCTACGCCCAGGCCGCCGCAGCGCAGTGGGACCCGGCGACCGCGATCGACTGGAGCGCGCCGATCACGCATCCGGCGGAGATCGAGGATGCGGTGGTCCAGGTGATGACGTATCTGATCGAGAATGAGATCGCGGCCCTGATCATCCCGGCCTCCTTCCTGGCCCGGATCCATCCCCACTTCCGCGAGGTCCTGCAGGTGCTCGCGATCCAGGCAGCGGACGAAGCGCGGCACGTCGAGGTCTTCACCCGGCGGGCCCTCCTCGTCCGCAAGGAGATGGGCCTTTCGACCGCCGGCGGGCAGGCCTCGCTCAAGACGCTGCTCGATGAGCCGGATTTCGCTCTCGCGTCGTTCCTTCTGTCCGTCCTGGGGGAAGGCTCGTTCCTGTCGCTTCTGCGGTTCCTCGACGCGAACGCCCCGGACCCGGTGACGCGGCAGGTGGCGCGTCTCGCGGCGCAGGACGAGTCGAGACACGTCGCCTTCGGTCTGGCCCACCTGCAGCGACATGTCACCCATGAGCCCGGCCTGCGCTCGCGCCTCGCGGCGGCGGTGGAGAGACGGCACGATGCCCTCCGGCACACGGCCGGGCTCAACGAAGAAGTCTTCGACGCGCTCATCCTGCTGGCGGCGGGATCGTGGGAGCCCGCCGACATAGCCGTCGGCTTCGACCGCGTCGTCGGGCTGCAGAATGACATGGACACCGGCCGTCGCCGGCGCCTCGAGAGACTCGGCTTCGCGCCGAAGGAGGCCGAGACGCTCTCCGCGCTTCACACCCGGAACTTCATGTAGCGGGAAACTGGACACTAATCTTCGACCGTGACCGGTCGCAGGCGGATCTCGATCCGACGGTTGCGGGCCCGTCCTTCCGGGGTGGCGTTGGATGCGACCGGTTTGACGTCGGCCATCGACACGGCGAGCAGGCGCCTGGTCGTGAGCCCGGAATCGGCGAAAAGACGAACGACGCTCGCCGCGCGGGCCCCGGCCAGCTCCCAATTCGTCGGGTACTGCTTGACGAGAGCCGGGCCGATCGGCTTGTTGTCGGTGTGTCCGATGACCAGGATCTGGTGCGGCGATTTCTTGAGTTGAGCCGACACTCGGAGCAGGACATCCGTGCCGCTCTTGTCGACCTCGGCCGAGCCCGAGTCGAACAGGATGTCCTGGGCGACGTTCACGCGCAGGCCATCGCGCAACTGCTGGACCTGGACCTGGCCGGATTGCACCTCCTTCTTGAGGTTGGCGACCAGACCGTCGTAGGTCGCCTGCAGCCGGTGGGATTCCTGCTCGCGCTCGTGCAGCTTCGAACCGAGCGCATCCTCCTGCGTCTGCAGCTGGGACAATTTCTCCTCGAGGGCCGTCTTCTTGGTCGCGAGGTCGTTCCTCTCCTGGGCCAGCATCGCCTTCTCCTGCGCCAGGGCTTCGCTGTCGCGCTTGGCATTGTCGACCTGACCCTTGAGCGCCTCGTTGCTCGCCGCCAGCAGATCGCGCTCCTGCACGACCTGCACGTACCGGCTGTTGGAGACGCATCCCGCCATGGCGAGCGCGCCGGCCGCGAGCAGTGCCACGATCGGGACTTGCGCGAGCGGGTCTATTCGCATCGGTGAATCCTCCCAGACGTCGAGTTGCTGCGCGGGACAGTGCCGCGACAGCGGGACAGGGTGAATTTAGGAGGGGTATGCGCGGGGCGCAAGCGCGCCTGGCCGGCACGGGTTCGCGCGTCAAAGACCCGGCGTCAGAGATCCCCTTGTGTGTCGAAACTCCATCTCGACGAGGCCTCCTGCTTCCTTCCGACATTGTCGAAGCGGGAGGAAGTGCCTACTCGTCCGCAACGGGAGTGAATATGCGTGCCTCTTGCGATCCCTGATGATTCGGGGTACAAGCAGCTCGGATTCAGCCGAAGCAGGGCGAAGCGAGGTGGGCGAGTGGAATCCCGTTTGTTGATGACCTTGCAGGTCGCGGTCGTGGGCCCACACAAGATCGGTGCAGTGCCTCACGGTACGCGCGTCACAGCACCGATAGCGAGCGGCCACTTCGAGGGCCCGCGCCTGCGCGGAAAGGTACTGCCCGGCGGCGGTGATTGGACGCTCCTCCGGGGAGACGGCGTCCTCGAGCTCGACCTGCGCCTCACGCTCGAGACCGACGACGGCGCCCTCATCCACATGACGTCGTTCGGACTTCGTCACGGTCCGCCGGAGGTGATCGCGGCGCTCGCGCGTGGCGAGAGAGTCGACCCCTCGACCTACTACTTCCGGACCACGCCGCGCTTCGAGACCGGGCATCCGAAGTACGTGTTTTTGAACCGGCTTCTCGCTGTATCGAGCGGCGATCGGCGCGCCGAGGGCCCTATCTACACGATCGACGAGATCCTCTGAGGCGCCGTGGACAGTCGACGAAGAGACGTTCTCAAACTGGCCGCGTTCGCGACGCTCGCTGGATGCGCGCACGTGCCCCTCGCGGCTTCCCCTCCGCCACCCGCCGACAGGAGACCTGCCATGCGAACGCGTCCCCTGATGACACTTCGTCTCGACACGGCACCCACGCAGAACGTCGGCGCCGGACCTCACGGCACGCGCGTCACCTTTCCGATCACCGGCGGCTCGTTCGAAGGGGACAGGCTTCGCGGCAAGGTACTGCCGGGGGGCGGCGATTGGACGGTCAAACGCCCCGACGGCGTCGTCGAGCTCGACCTGCGCATCACGCTTCAAACCGAAGACGGCGCCCTCATTCACATGACGTTCGAGGGGATCCGTGACGACGGAGCGCCGGGAGCTCCCTACTTTCGCACGCTGCCGCGCTTCGAGACTGCTGAGCCGAAATACTCCTTCTTGAACCGGACACTCGCCGTCGGCACCGGGAAGATCCTCGCCGACGGGCCGATTCACGTGATCGAAGAGCTCCTCTGAGGGCCGGTCGTTACGACACGTCGCGCGTGCGGCGGAACGAATCTAAGTGAACCGGCAGCTCAGCCCCTTTCGACCCGGACGCCGTGCGCCGCCCAGCCGGCGCTGGCGTGCAGGAAATGGATTCCAAACATCTCCAGCGCATGGACCGTGCCGAATATCTCGTACCCCATTCGCGTGACCGAATTGAGCGAGCTGAAATTGTTGGACTCGACATACGAGACGAGCCCTTTGAAACCTCTCGCCAGGTACTCTTGCAGGGCCAGGGTCATGCCGATCGCGTGGAGGCGCCGCCCGCGGTGGCCGGTGTGGGTGTATCCCTTGTACATATAGACGTATTCGCGGCCGGGGTGGAGCACGAGGTCCGGCGGATCGATTCGCGTCGGCGTGCGGGCGTACCAGCCATAGGCGGCCAGGGTTTCTCCGTCGAGAATGCCGTAGCATTCGTCCCCCTTGGCGAGAGCCTCATCGAGAAAACTCTCGGGCAAGCCGTTGGCCGGATCCCGGCCAAATTCTCGAAGCGTCCTCGCGTCGAGGAACATCGGGCGGTAGGGCTTTGGACAGGTCAGGAAGGCGGCGTTGACGCGCTCGGCCGTCATGCCCTTGAGGATCTTGACGACGAGGGCGCGGTTGGCCGCCCTCAGGGTCAGATCGTGCAGGGTATGGGCGAGCCCGATTGTCGTGACGCTGCTGCGGATGCGTTCGGCGGCGGTCCCCACCGTCATGGCCTCCCTACGCGTGTTCTTATAACTCCCAAGGCAGCCTGCGGCCATCAGGGAAATCCATGAATCGTCCCTCGGAACACTACCGACATGCGTCCGAAGCCGGCGTTCATCTCCCCTGGGCCTGCTCGCCCCGGAGAGTCATGCAGGTGCTCGTCGCGCGCGCGACCAGGCTTCCCTTCTCGTCGGTGATGACGCACTCGACCAGTCCCACGGTGCGACCTTGCTTGATCACCCGGCCGACAGCGAGCAACCGCGCCTTCCAGATCGGCTTCAAGAAGTTGATCTTGAGCTCGAGCGTCGTGAAGGATTCACCCTCGTCGAGACTTGCTGAATAGGCGATTCCCATGGCGGCATCGGCGATGTCGCAGAGGACGCCGCCGTGCAGCGTACCCATGGGATTGGCATGGGCCTCCGTCGCTTGAAAATCGACACGCGCTTCGCCGGGTTTGACCGAGACGAGGTCGAAACCGATGAGTCGGGCGATCGGCGGGGGAGGAGCGTCTCCGCGTGCAATGGCTTCACTGCGGTCAAGCATTTTCGTCACGGCACCTCCAAGGCAAGACTTGCGTTCCGAAACAGGCTAGTAACTCCTGAAGACAGATGCGTTCGTGCCGGTGAAGGAGGTGCGGCCGAGGCTCAGGTACAACGAGCCATGGCCGTCGTCGGAGCGGCCGTACACCAGATAGACCGGGCCCAGGAATGTGTCGACGCCGGCCCCCAGCGTCCCGGTGTAGATGAGGTTGTCGAAACGAGCCTCGGATCGGCTGGCCCAGACGTTCCCCGCTTCGACCCAGCCGCCCAGGTACACGCCGCGGCCGAACCGTCCCGACAGCCGTCCCGACCTGACGTAGTAGCCGAGGCGCGCCACGCCGAAGAGAGGGCCGCGCAGCTGGCCATCCTTGAATCCCGAGAGGGAGCCGAACCCGCCTACCGAGAAGTCGTCGTAGAAGGGAACTTCGGTGCCGAGGTTCGTCCCGCCGTCGAGCGACACGTAGACCCGATGCCGCCCCCGGTGGAACACCTGCGCGAACGACCCCGACATCTTGTCATAGGAAAGATCGGCGCCGAGGGATCGGCGCGACAGGAACAGGTCGACGAGACCGTACCTGCCCCGCGACGGGAAGTACGGGCTGTCCAATCGGTCGATCACGACCCGCCCGGTGAAGCCGCCGGTCGAGATGTCGAACTTCGGGAAGGTGCTCGTCCCGATCACAGCGGACCCCTTCACTTTCCCGCGCACGACGCCGAAGCGCACCTCCCCGTACCGGTCGAGCTCGGCACCCGCGTCCAGCGCCACGGACGCTCCCCGCGGCTCGTACTCGGCGACCCGCCGGTCGCCGTCGTAGAGGTTGTTGAACTGATCGAACCCGGTGATGCTCGGTGCGACGAAGAAGACTCCCGAGAAATCGAGCGGCTGGTGGAACTCCGAGGTCAGTCGGCGATCGCGACCGATCTTGACGTCGCTGCGCCACTCGGCCCCGAGCGCGTCCACTCTCGTCCGGGTGTAGCGCGCCCGGACGCCGTAGTCGCTGTCCCCCTCGAGATCGTTCACGAACGTCAGTCCCAATCGAAGATAGTTCGGGCCCCAGGGCTTCTCGTCGGCGTGGAACAGGAGATCGGCGCCGCCGTCCGTCCTGGACAGCCGGTAATCGACCTTCTCGAAGTCGCCGAGGCCATAGAGACGGGACAGATCGGCTTGCACCATGTCGAGGTCGAGGGGCGCGCCGGGGCGCGTCCGGATCCTTCTCTCGAGGATCCGCCGCTCCACGCGGCTCGTCCCGTCGATCCGGACCGAGTCGATCCGCGCCGGGAGGGCCGCGGGCGTCCCCCGCACCTCCCTGAGGTGGGCTTCGAACGCGTCGGGCGGCAGGGAGTAGTGGCTCAATGCGGCCGCCTGGGCGCGGGTCGCTTCCTCCCCGCGCCGGAGCGCCTCCGCGCCGGCCGCAAAATTGGACGCCGAGATCGCCGCCAGGTCGGGCCGGATCAAGACGTCGGCGCTCAGGATCTGCCCCGCCACATTGTCCTGGGTCACCATGTCGGCGACCTGCCGCGTCACGTCCGCCAGAGTCTTCAGCGACTCCACCGGATCGAACGGAGTGGTCACGTCGACCGCGATGACGATGTCGGCGCCCGCGTCGCGCGCCACGTCCACCGGGAGGTTGCGGACGAGGCCGCCGTCGACGAGATGGCGGCCGTCGATCTCGGCGGGCGCGAGGGTGCCGGGGAGACTCATGCTGGCGCGCAGGGCGTCGGCGAGGTCGCCCCGGGAGAGCACGACCATCGAGCCGTCGGCGAGATCCGTCGCGACCGCCCGGAACGGGATCGGCAGGTGGTCGAAGTCGTCGATGAAGGCCGCGCGGGTGGTCAGAGACTTGAACAGGAACCCGATCTTCTGCCCGGCGATGAGGCCCCGGGGCAGGAGGATCCTGCCGCTCTTGAGGCCGAGCTCGAAGTCGATGAAGGCGCTGCTCTCGTCCTGTTTCCGTCGGTAGGGCAGGTCGGGCCGTGGCGGACGGTCGTCGAAGAGGGAGGCCCAGTCGACCCGCTCCACCACCCGGGCGATCTCGTCGGGAGACATCCCGCAGGCATAGAGGCCCCCGACGACCGCCCCCATGCTGGTACCGGTGATGACGTCGACCGGGACCCGCAGCTCCTCCAGAGCCTTGAGTACGCCGATGTGAGCCAGGCCACGTGCGCCGCCGCCGCTCAGCGCCAGGCCGAACCGGGCCCTCACCGGGCGGGGTGGCATCGCGAGTGCGGGGGCCGGGGCGGCGGGGGCGGCCGATTCGAGCGTCGTAGGCGGCTTGCCGCCCGTCTCTTCCTGCGCAAGGGAGGGGCGGTCCGAACAACCAGCCCAGCCAGCGAGCAGCACCGCCCCCAGCGCGCCCGCCGCTCTGGCCCTGCTCAGGAATCGGTCGATTTCTCGAATGCGCATCCTTCATTGTCGCAGAAACGCCGGGTGTATCATCCATGTTCGACGAGGTGCCGCGATGAGCAATCTCCTGCCGACGACCGAAGTCGAATTGTGCGTCAGCGAACCGGCCGCCAGGCCGACGCTTCAGGTGCTACCCGGACGCCTGACCGATCTCGGCGGTCTCCCGATCCGACGTCTCCTTCCCCGGAGTCAGCGACGGACGGTCGGCCCCTGGTGCTTCCTGGATTCCTACGGCCCCGTTTCCTTCTCATCCGGAAAGCCGATGGATGTTCCGCCTCATCCCCATATCGGCCTCCAGACCGTCTCCTGGCTGCTCGAAGGTGATCTGCTTCACCACGACAGCCTCGGCCTCGAGGGATTGGCCATCCCCGGGGTGCTTAACTTGATGACGGCGGGGCGGGGGATCGCGCACGCGGAGGAGACGTCGACCGAGAACGGCGGGCACCTCAGAGGCATTCAGCTCTGGGTGGCCCTTCCCAATGAGGCGCGAGAGACCGCGCCGGCCTTCGAGCAGCATCGCTCACTTCCTGTCGTCGAGTCGGAGGGTGGCGGCGCGACGGTCATCATGGGCCGGTTGGACGGCGTGCGCTCGCCCGCGCGCACCTTCTCGCCCCTGGTGGCCGCGGAGGTTTCGGTGCTGGCCGACAACCGGCTCGCCCTCCCTATGAACCACGAGTACGAGCACGCCCTCGTGCCCCTCGCGGGGACGTGCCGTCTCGATGGCCAGCCGCTCTCGATCGACACTCTCTACTACCTGGGCTGCGGGCGACGGGAGCTGGTACTCTCCTGCGAAGGCGATCCGGCGCGGGCGCTGCTCCTGGGAGGTGCGCCGTTCGGCGAAACAATCCTGATGTGGTGGAACTTCGTGGCGCGGACAACCGAAGAGATGGTCGCCGCGCGCGAGGACTGGGAGGCCGGACGCCGCTTTGGAGAGGTCAGAGCATACAAGGGGCGGCGTCTCCAGGCGCCACCCTTCGTCCCCCGCCCCGTCCGGCGGCCTGGAAGCTGAGCCCGGCGGCGGTGGCGGCCGGGGCAGCGGCGCGCACGGGGGATGGTCCTGGTTCGCTCGTCACGGCGGGCAGGTGAGATTGGTGCCGGGTTGCGGCGCGCCGGATGAGTCGGTGCCGCTGATCCCCTCCTGGCATGGATCGGAGGCGGTCACCAGGTAGTAGGTGTTACCGGCGGCCGGTGTCACGCGAGCCTGCCGCAGGCCGTTGACCCGGGTGGTTGCGACAGCGCACGCTTTGGGGACGTGCGTGTAGCCGCCCCCGAGCGTCCCTTCATAGATGTTGTACCCGCCAACGGTGCCTCCCAGATCCTGGAACGAGATCAAGAGGTCACCGCCCGCTCCCCGGTCCATTATGAGAGGCGCCCCCGAGCCCGATGAGGAGACCTCCGGCGGAGGCGGGCCGGTGGTCGCCGGGAGAACGTAGGTGAGCGACATCACGGGACCGTAATGCCGAACCTCCTCTTCACCGGCGTGGAAGCGGGTCTCCTGCTTCGCCGCGCTCGTCAGCTGCAGCGCGTACCCCTGGTCCAGAGACGGGTTCTGGAACCAGAAGCGAAAGGCGTCGAGGACTCCCGCTCCGCCGAACACGGCCCGCTGACCCAGGCCGCTCATGCTCACGACGACATCCGGGTCGAACGCCGTGTCGCGAGTGCCGAGATAATCGGAGACCGCTTGGCCGTTGACCCCGGTGGTCCTGGAGCCCGCATTGGGAGCGTTCCAGCTTTTCACGTTGAACTCGCTGTAGCTGTAGGTGGGCCCGCCATGGCCATTGACGGGATTGACCGGGTTCTGCGTCTGATCGCCGCCCCCGTAGTCCCACCATCTTTGAAGGACACGGCGCGCCTCGATCACCTGCGCGTCTCCGAAGGTGGGCAGAATGGAGAACGACGCATCGACGATGCTGCCGGGCGAAGCTGTCCCGGTCGTCGCGAAGGCCGCCTCCCACTCAAAGCGCAGGAAATCCGTGTTGCGCTGGGTCCCGCCGTTGTTGGAGCGCAGCCAGACCGAGCCGTTGGCTCCGGCGGGGCTCCCGTAGACCGTGCCGGAGTCGTGCACCGGGATCGTGAAGTTCTCGTACCCCGAGGCCCCGAACGATACGGTGAGCGTGTCGCCGATGACGAACGTGCGGCTGTTGGACGGATCGGCGACGTCGAGGGCGTTGGCGGTGCCGCCGCCGGCCGAGTCGGCGAGATCGAAGATCGGCCCGAGCGGGACGAGCGCGTAAGTCACCGGACCGCAGTCATGGTGGAGCGGCCCGACGGTGAAGGTCACCCGGTCGCCGTTCTGCGGATCGAGCGCGGCGGCGAGGATCGGGGCGTCGGCCCCGCCCACCGCGTGCAGCGTCCAGGCGGCGGGGACGGCGGCAGACGGCGACACGCTCTCGCTGAACCAGGCATCGACCCGCGTCAACGAGGCCGCCTCGACTCGCACCACGCGCGGCGGAGAGTGGTCGGCCACACCGCGCACTTCTGCGGCGGCGGTGCCGCCGTCGATGGACGCGAGGAACTCCGCGAGGTCCTGCACCTGACGACCGGTGAGGCCGGAGACCGTGCCATGGGGCGCCGAGCGCCCCGCTCTGCGGAAGTCGAGGATCTCCTCGACGAGAGTCTCGGGATCCTTGGCCTGCGCGGCGCCGACGTACGGCGGAGAGTCCCAGGCGCCGACCAGGGACGCTGTGTTCACGCCCCACAGCGGCGGCCGCGTGTTCAGCTCGGCCTCTCCGGCATCGTGCCGCTCGCCCACATCGTGAAAGGCGAAATCGACGAATCCCGTCTCCGGGACGTGGCACGAGGCGCACCTCGCGTCGGCCGGCCGTGTCCCGCCGCCCACGAAGAAGGTCGCCCCGCGGACGGCTGCCTCCGACAGGGTGCCGTCGGGATTTCGGTGCGGGCTCCGCATGAGAGGCGGCAGGGTCAGCGCGTACAGCGCGACATCGTCGAGGTCGGGATCGCGTCCGGCGTTGGGCGGGCCGAGGTCCGGTTGAAGCAGGGGCGCGGAGATGAACCCGGTGCCTCCCATCTGCGGGCCGCGGAAGGTGTGATCGAAGTCCTGCACCTCGTCACGGTCGCCGGACCGGTGGAGCTGGCCGAGCCCCGTGACCGGGTCGGGCGGGCCCATCGACAGACCGAGCCCGAGGATCGACTGGGTCTGACGGGGGCCGTGCGCTCCCGGGAGATGTTGCAGGTCCCAGGCCCGCCCGTCCTGCTCACCGTCGATGTGGCACGATCCGCAAGCCACCTTGTGGTTCGAGGAGACACGCGGGTCCACCGAGGAATGGAACAGACGATCTCCTCTCAGGAAGGAGGACGACCTCGGCTCGGGGGTCGAGGGTGTCACGGGGATCCGGGCGAGCTCGAAGGAGCCGGACCAGCTGGTGACGTCGACCTTGGACACGTCACGCGAGAGGATGTTGGCGACATAGGCGATCTGGCGGCCGCCGAGGGCGACCGGAGAGACGGCGACTCCCTGCGGACGCTGTCCGACGCTCACGAGCACGGGACTGGGGGCGACGCCATCACGATAGGGAGGCGTCGCGGCCGGCATCACCACCAGGTTCTCGCTGAGCTCTCCCACCACGTAGACGGTCGCGCCGTCGCTCGAGAAAGCGAGGTCGTCCGGTCCAGCGACGCCCAGATCCCAGCCCGGCCCGAGCCAGATCGAGGTCTGGGGATCGTGCACCTGCCGGGCCGACAGGATGATCTTGTCGTTGATCGTGTTCGGGATGCGCCGCGTCGTCAGATCGATCTGCCGCAGCGTCGCCTGGAGGATGGAGTCCGGGGTGATGACGGTCTGGTTGCGGTTGTCGTACTGGGTCGGCACCCAGACTCGCGTCGTGGAGGGACGCTGCGCCAGATGACCGCGGAAGTTCAGGTACCCGCCCTCGGCGAAGTTGTGGGTCGGATCGGCGTCGTGAAGGGCCGCGTTGTCCTGAGGTCCCGCGCCGTCGGTGCGCTCCTGGGTCGTCACCCGCGGCCCGGGAGGGGAAACATCGACGCGACTCACGCGCGGCAGCCGATCGAGAACATGCCGGTGGGTGATCCAGGCGGAGACGCCGTCCTCCATCCAGGCGATGCCGAGCGGACTGCGGAACGTGTCCAGCAACGAGATGACCTGCCGCGTGGCGCGGTCAATCAGCCCGACGCGGCTGCCGCGGAGGAGCGTGACCAGCACCCGGGTCTGATCGCGGGACAGCGCCACGCCATACGGTCCGCTACCCCAGGGAAGATCGATGCGCGCGAGCACGGCTCCGTCCGGTCCCCTCAGGACGTAGATCCGATCCGAGTCATGGCAGGCGACCCACACCTCGCTGCCGTCCTCCATGACCGAGAGACCCGACGGATTGTGCCGTATCGGCGGTCCGCCCGGCTGCGGCAGGGGGAACTCGACGACCGTGTCGGTGGCGGTGTCGATGCGGGACACCGAGTCATGGTCCGGGTTGACGACCCACACGGTCGAGCCGTCGGCGGTGATCTGGATCGTTCCGCTCTTGAACGAGCGGGCCCCGGCGGCCAGCGCGACGGCGTGCGCGAATCCGAGGAGGGCCACGAAAGTCATCGCTCTGAAGGAACGCCCGCTCCGTGCGTACAAATCGGCCTCCATCGACCCGAATGTGTACGCCGAAGGCGGGCGGATCGCAAGCACAAAACGGTCCCGCGGACGCAGCGTGAGGCCCCGAGGCCGGAGGGAGCCTGCTCAACGGGCGGCCGTCGTAGATCCTGGCGGTCTTCAGCGAGCGCCGGTCCATCGAGGCGACGGAACCTCCAACCCCGGGTTCGCCTGCCTGTGCCTGATGATAGAATTATCGACACTTTGACTCCCCCCTTCGACGCCCCCATCATCGAGCTGCGTGGTGTCGCGAAGCGCTACGGCGACAACGAGGCCTTGAAGAGGACGACACTGTCGCTGGGCGCCGGCGTCAATGTCCTGCTCGGCCCCACCGGCTCCGGGAAGTCGACGCTTCTGCGTCTTTTGACCGGACTGTCGCGGCCGAGCGAGGGGGAAGTGCTCCTGTGGGGGCAGCCCCTCGCTCCAAAAACGATGGGAACGCTGCGGCGGCGCATGGGGTACGTGATCCAGGAAGGCGGACTCTTCCCGCACATGACCGCGGCGGCGAACGTCACGCTCGCGGCGCGCTACTTCGGCTGGGACGCCGGACGCATCCAGCGCCGGCTCGAGGAGTTGATCGAACTCACCCACTTTCCGCGCGACGGGATGAATCGCTTTCCCGCACAGCTCTCGGGTGGGCAGCGCCAGCGGGTCAGCCTGATGCGGGCCCTGATGCTCGGACCCGAGCTGCTCTTCCTCGACGAGCCGCTCGGAGCGCTCGACCCGATGATTCGAGCGGAGCTGCGGACGGACCTCCGGGAAATCTTCAAGGTGCTTGGACAGACGGTGGTGCTCGTCACGCACGATCTCGTCGAGGCCGAGTTCTTCGCCGACCGCGTCGTCCTCCTGCGGGATGGAGACGTCGTCCAGCAGGGTCCCCTGCGGGACCTCGTCGAGCACCCGGCCGAGCCGTTCGTCACCCGGTTCATCCATGCACAGAGCCGGCCCGGTGCGGTCCGATGACTCGCCCGTTACGCGGTCTTGTCGTCCTGTCTCCGGCTCTCGCCGTCGCGCTGTGGGGCGCATCCTGCCGCGGCGCCCCGCCCGAAGTGCGCGTCGGCTCAAAGAAGTTCACCGAATCGGTCGTGCTCGGTGAGGTCATCACACAGGTGATGCGCAGCACCGGCACGCGCGCCGAGCACCGGGCGCAGCTCGGGGGCACCCAGGTGCTCTGGCACGCGCTGCTCGCGGGAGAGATCGACCTGTATCCCGAGTACACCGGGACGATCCGCGAAGACATCGTGCGGGACGCGCCGCCCGATGGAAGCGATGAGTCCCTGAGGAGCGCCCTCGCCGCGCGCGGGGTCGGGATGACCGGCTCTCTCGGGTTCGAGGACAGTTACGCGCTCGGGATGAGCGAGAAAGACGCCTCCCGGCTGGGGGTGACGCGCATCTCCGATCTGCGCGGACTCCCGCGGCTCCGGCTTGCCTTCAGCGAGGAGTTTCTGAACCGGCGCGACGGCTGGCCGACCCTCAAGAAGCGTTACGGGTTGCCGCAGACCGAGGTGCGATCGCTCGATCATGACCTGGCCTACCGCGCCCTGGCGGCAGGCGACGTCGACGCCATCGATCTCTACACGACGGACGCCGAGATCCCTTATTACCATCTCAGGGTTCTGGACGACGATCTGGGACATTTTCCGAGGTACCGCGCCGTCATCCTTTATCGACTCGATCTCCCCTCGCGCGCGGCGTCGGCCCTGGCGTCGCTGACGGTCCTCGAAGGGCGCATCGCCGCCAGCGACATGCAGCGCCTCAACGCGCGCGTCAAGCTGGAGCGCACCCCCGAGCGGGTCGTGGCGGTCGATTTTCTCGCCTCGGCTCTCGGAATGGAAGGGGAGGCGGGGGGCGAGGGGAGGGCGCGGCGGGTCGGCCGGTACGTCGTCGAGCACATCGCGCTCGTGGCGGCCTCCCTGAGCGCCGCGATCCTGGTCGCACTGCCCCTGGGTGTCGCCGCCGCCCGCCGAAGGAGGCTGGGGGCGGCCATCCTGGCGGTGGCCGGCGTCATCCAGACCATCCCGTCGCTGGCGCTCCTGGTCCTCATGATTCCGCTGCTCGGCATCGGAACGCCCCCGGCCGTGGCCGCGCTTTTCTTCTACAGCGTTCTCCCCATCGTCAGGAACACGGTCACCGGTCTGGCCGCCATTCCGGCCGCCCTGCTCGAGTCGGCGGACGTTCTGGGCCTTTCTGCCGCGGCGAGACTCTTGAAGGTGGAGCTTCCGCTCGCTTCGCCGGCGATCATGGCCGGCATCCAGACCTCCGCCGTCATCAACGTCGGGACCGCGACCCTCGGTGCGTTGATCGGGGCGGGAGGCCTGGGCCAGCCGATCCTCACCGGCATCCGGCTCGACGACCTGGAGCTGATTCTCGAGGGGGCCGTGCCTGCCGCTCTTCTCGCCCTTCTGGTCCAGGCCCTGTTTGCGGGCCTCGGCAGGCTGGTCATTCCGAAGGGGCTGCGGCTACGGCCCGACTCGTGACGACCCGGGCGGCCGCAAAGCCCCGTCCGCCACAGGTCAGCCATTTCCCTTCGGAACCGATCGGTGGTACCCTTCCGGTCGAGCCACACGAAGAATTGCGGTTGCCCGCGCACCCTGTGCAGGAGGGGGGGCCCCGATGCTGCGTCCTTCGCTTACCGAGCAGGCGCGCCGTCCGGAGAGATCGAGCTCGATCGAGCGCGCAGATCTCATCTCCTGGTACCGCCGCAACAGGGAGCGATCCCGCGCCCTGTTCGATCTCCTGACCGACGAGAACGCCCGCTACGGCGAACCGATCCCCCTTCGACATCCCATCGTCTTCTACGAAGGACACGTGCCGGCGTTCAGCTTCAATACGCTGGTGAAGACCGCCCTCGGAGGGGCCAGCATCGACCCCGAGCTCGAGTCGCTGTTCGCGCGCGGCATCGATCCGCCCACGGACCAGGAGCCGGCGCGCGATCCCGGGAGCAACCGCGAGCGCTGGCCCGGCCGGACGGTCGTCGACCGTTTCGCGCGGGAAGCCGACGAGCGGGTGATCGACGCCCTGACTCATGCCGACATCGACCGGCCCGGTCATCCGCTGCTCGATCGCTCCGAGGCGGTCCTCGTGATCCTCGAGCACGAAGCGATGCACCAGGAGACCCTGCACTACATGCTGCATCGACTGCCGTGGGATCAGAAACGATGTCCTTCCGGCTACCGGCCGCGCATCGGAGACGCTTCGCCGTCGCGCGAGTGGATCGAGATCCCTCCGGGCCGGGCCACGATGGGAGTCGATCGCGCTTCGGTGTCGTTCGCGTGGGACAACGAGTGTCCGCGTTATTCCGAGGAGGTGCGCGCCTTCGCGATAGAGCGCGGCAATGTGACCAACGCGGCCTTCCTGGATTTCGTCGCCGCCGGCGGCTATCAGGAGCGGCGCTTCTGGCGTCCGGACGATTGGAACTGGGTGCGGCAGGCGGACCTCCGGCACCCGCTGTTCTGGGAGCGTCGATCGGAAGGGTGGACCTGGCGCGGCATGTTCGAGCCGATCCCCCTCCCGCTCGCCTGGCCGGTCTACGTCAGTCACGCGGAGGCCGAAGCCTATGCCCGCTGGCGGGGCGTGAGACTTCCGACCGAGGCGGAGTTCCAGCGCGCGGCGTACGGCACGCCCGAGGGGGATGAGCGCCCGTTTCCCTGGGGGGAGGCCCCCGCGGACCCTCGCCACGGCGTCTTCGACTTCACGGGCTGGGACCCCGCGCCCACCGGGAGCCATCCCGACGGACGCAGCGCCTGGGGCGTCGATGACCTCGTGGGCAATGGATGGGAGTGGACGAGCACGCCATTCGCTCCATTCCCGGGGTTTCGCGCCATGGCGGCATACCCGGAGTACTCGGCCGATTTCTTCGACGGCGATCATTTCGTGATGAAGGGGGCCTCGTCGGCGACGGCGCGTGAGCTTCTGCGTCCCAGTTTCCGCAACTGGTTCCGGGCGCGGTACCCCTACGTCTATGCAAAGTTCAGGTGCGTGAGGGACCTCGCATGACGCCGACGCTGACGACGCTCTTCACGACGACCCCGGCTTCGAGATGCCGGTTCGCGGACGACGTGCGGGACTTCCTGACGCTGCAGCCGCGGCAGCTCCCGTCGCACTACCTCTACGACGAGCTGGGCTCCGCGCTCTTCGAGGCCATCTGCCGGCTGCCCTGGTACTCGCTGACCCGCGCCGAGCTGCGCCTGCTCGAGGCGCACGCCCGCGAGATCCTGGACGCCGGCGTCACGACCGTCATCGAGCTGGGCGCCGGGAGCGGGGCTAAATTGTCCGCGTTGATTGCCGGGGCCGGGTCCGGCCGGGGTCCTCTCGATCTGCACATCGTCGACGTGTCCAGAAGCGCGCTCGCCCAGGCGAGCCGGGCGCTCGAAGGCTTCAAGAACGTCCGTTTCATGCCCCACGAGACAACGTACGAGGCCGGACTCGAGGAGTTCGGGCACGCGAAGTCGGTCAAGGGGCGCCGGCTGGCGCTGTTCCTCGGGTCGAATATCGGCAATTTCGATCCACCGGGGCGCGACGCGTTCCTCAGGACAGTGCGGGCGTCTCTCAATCCGCGCGACGCTCTCCTCCTGGGCGTCGACCTTGTCAAGCCCGAGCGGGATCTGCTTCTCGCCTACGACGATCCTCTCGGCGTCACCGCGGCGTTCAATCTCAATTTGCTGTCCCGGATCAATCGCGAGCTGCAGGGCGACTTCGATCTCGACGGCTTCACCCATCGCGCGCTGTGGAACGAGAAGCACTCGCGCATCGAGATGCACTTGCGCAGCGCTCGAAGGCAGCGCATCGGCATCCGCGGTGCCGACCTGGAATTCGTGATGGGCGAGGGGGAGATGATCTGGACGGAGAGCTCGTACAAGTACGACGCCCCCGAAGTCGTCTCGATGCTGGAGCGCTCGGGCTTCAGCGTCCGGGCGCAATGGATCGACAGCGTCGATCGGTTCGCGCTCACCCTGGCCGAGGCGGTCTAGAGGTCGCGCCGGGCAGCACCGCTCTTTCCAGGGCCGCCCGGTTCCAGTCTCCGAGCCGCGCCGCGGTCTCGTAGGTGCTGACCAGGAAGTCGAGGACGAGAGCGTCGGGGGAAGTCGCCCGAACGACCGCGGCGTAGGGGAGGATCCACTCGCGCACCACGGGGTGGTAGGACGCCTCCGCGGGCCGGATCGTCGCCTGGGAGCAACCCGGAGGCTCGGGATAGGCGTAGGCGTAGAACGACGCCTCGCGCACCGGCCCGCCGCCGTTTCCCGGCCACCAGCCGGCGCTGATGCACTCGTGCGAGTAGGCCTCCCGCGTCACCCAGTCGGGCAGGCCCGGCAGGCCCCCGGGGTGCGGCGGCGCCGTTCGTCCGGAAAACCGCGTGCACGCCAGGTCGAAGCTCCCCCACCAGAAATGAACTGGACTGCTCTTGCCCAGGAAGCGTCCGCGGAATTCCTTCAGGACCCGATCGGCTTGAACGAGAACTCTCCAGCACCGCCAGGCGGCGTCGGGGTCGTAGGAACGGTGCACGTCGTCCTTGTCGAACGGCAGGGGGTTCGCGACCTCGTTCGGCACGGGACGGATCTTCGGTTCGATGCCGAGCGATCGCAGCGCCTCGAGGTAGCGAGCGTGGAAGTCCGCCACGGTTCGCGGCACGAGCGGGAGCGATTCCGTCCGGCCGTCGCTCGTGCGGACGAGCAGCCGATGATCGACGAAATCGAAGTCGACCTCGAACGTGCGCTCGCCGTCAGGCATGGGGGAAGTCCCGAGGCCGCGCGCCGTGATGTACAACGCGACCTGCCACCAGTGGTTCTGCATCGGCGCGAGCGCGAGCCGGGTCTTGCCGACGATCTGCGTCCAGAGCTGCAGGGTGTTGCAGGTGTCCTCCCACTGATCCAGCGGGAGGGGAGGCCACGCCTCATGGATCATCGGGACCGCCCTACGGCGCCGGGCGCCGGCTCCATGACGACCTCATCGATGAAGCACCAGCCCCAGTCCTCGCCCGGCTCGAAGCTCCGGATGATCGGATGATGGATCTTCCTGAAGTGCTTGGTGGCGTGCTTGTTGGGCGAGTCGTCGCAGCAACCCACATGACCGCACGACAGGCACAGGCGGAGGTGAACCCATTCACTTCCCATCGCCAGACACTCTTCGCAGCCGTCGGGGGTTCGCGGGGCCACGTCGCGAACCTGATCCAGGTGCGTGCATCGTTTCGGCATCGCGTCCTCCTAGGCCACCGACTCGGAGAGCACCTTGTGCACCAGCTGGACGCAGACCGAGCCCTCGCCCACCGCGGCGGCGACGCGCTTGACGCTGTTGGCCCGGACGTCGCCGATCGCGAACACGCCGGGCCGGCTGGTCTCGAAAAGCATCGGCGGGCGCGCGAACGGCCAGCGAGCCGCGGCCAGGGCCCCCGCGTCGAGATCCGGACCCGTCTTCACGTATCCCCGATCGTCGAGGGCGACGCAGTCCTGCAGCCACGCGGTGTTCGGGTCGGCGCCGGTCATCATGAAGACGTGCCGGATGTCCGCCGTCGTCTCGGTCCCGTTTCCATCGCGCCAGGTCACCTTCTCCAGCCGCGAGTCCCCCGCCAGCGCCACGATGCGCGTGTTCGTGAGCAGCGTGATTTTGGGCGTCTCCTGGATGCGGTGGATCAGGTAACGCGACATGCTCTGCGCGAGCCCCGCGCCGCGGACCATCATGGTCACGTGGCGGCCCGTCTCCGAGAGGAAGACCGCGGCCTGGCCGGCGGAATTGCCGCCCCCGATGACGATGACGTCCTCACCGCGGCAGAAGAGCGCCTCGACCTGCGTCGCTCCATAATAGACGCCGACCCCCTCGAAACGCGACAGGTTCGGCAGGTCCGGCTTGCGGTACTTGGCCCCGGTCGCGATGACGATCGAGCGGGCCTGGACGACGACGCCTGCGCCGAGCTCCACGCGATAGGGGCGATCGCACCCGAGCCGCGACACGGTGCGGGCCACCGCGAGCTCCGCCCCGAACTTCTCGGCCTGGACGAGGGCGCTGCTGGCGAGGATCTGCCCCGTGACTCCCGTCGGGAAGCCCAGGTAGTTCTCGATCCTGGAGCTCGAGCCGGCCTGCCCGCCCGGCGACCGGGCCTCGAGCACCAGGACATCGAGCCCCTCGGACGCCGCGTAGACGGCGGTCGACAGACCCGCCGGCCCGGCCCCGATGACCGCGACATCGCGCACGACCGCCTCGTTGAGATCGTTCAACCCGAGACAGTCGGCCACGTCTTCGATCGTCGGTTTGCGCAGCACCCGGGTCCCCCGGCAGATGAGGACCGGCACGTCGTCGACACCGACCCCGAACTTGTCGAGCGTCTCCTGGACCGCCGGGTCCCCCTCCAGGTCGAGATATCCGTGCGGCTGGCTGTTGCGGGTCAGGAACTCCCGCAGCGCGAGCGTGCCCGCGCAATGGCGCGAGCCGATGAGGACGATATTCCCCCCGCCCTGGGCCATCAGCGCCAGGCGGCGCAGCATGAACGCGCGCAGGAAGATTTCGCTCAGCTCCGCGTCCGTCTGGATCATCGAGCGCAGCCGGGCCGGAGGCAGCTCGAGCACGCGCGCGGCGCCCCGGGCGCGCGCCCGCACCACCACCGGACGGCCGGACAGGAGGTCGACGTCCCCCGTGAACGCACCGGCGTTGTGCACGGTCACCACGTGATCGGCCCCTGACAGGATCTCGACCTCGCCCCGGACGATCACGTACATCGGCCTGTTGCGATCCCCCGCCTCCCACAGGCTTTCGTCGTCGACGAGATCGCGCTCGCGCGCGAAGGGGGCGATCCGCGCGATCTGCCCCGCGGTCAGGGTGGGGAAGGCCTCAATCTCGGCCGGGGTCATCTCAGCCATTCGTCCGTCACCGTGCCCGCCGTCGCGGTTCCGACGCCGGGTCGAAGCATCCTGAAAACCTGGGCAGAACGGGTCGGCCAGGATTATACTCCTTCGCATCGGGCGAGTCAGGAATCGAGTCCATCCCTCGGCGCGGGAGTCGCGCGACACAGGAGGGCGTCCCATGAACACCATCACGACCAAGGACGGAACGCAGATCTACAAGGACTGGGGCACGGGGCAGCCCGTCGTCCGCCCCGCACGGAATGTGCACGACTCTCAAGTACATGGTGAACGAGGAGCTGATTTCCTTTATCAAGGGCTGATTCTTACGGAGACGAAGCATGCACAAGACCAAGAATGACATTCCCGAGAAAGTCCGCGTTCAGGTGGCGAGCCTCCTCCAGGAGCGTCTGTCGGATGCGGTGGATCTCGTGACGCACGCCAAGCAGGCGCACTGGAACGTCAAGGGGCCGAATTTCATCGCGCTCCACGAGCTGTTCGACAAGGTGTACGAGCATGCGGGGGATTACGCCGATCTGCTCGCCGAGCGCATCCTGCAGCTCGGCGGCACGGCGGAAGGGACGGTCCGCGCCGTGGTGAAGCAATCGCAGCTTCCCGAATATCCCCTGACGATCGCCAGCGGCAAGGAGCACGTCGAATGTCTGTCGCGCAGCCTCGCCTACTTCGGATCGGTGGTGCGCCAGGGAATCGACCGGGCCGACGAGATCGGCGACAAGGACACCGCCGACATCTTCACGGAGATTTCGCGCAACGTCGACAAGGACCTCTGGTTCGTCGAGTCTCACGCCCAGTCGGAGCGCTGAATGGCAACAGGAGACACGATACTGGGTTGACCTGAACTTCACCAGCTACATCAGCCCCATCAAGCGCGTCAGTGGACGAGCGGCGTACCTGGATGCGACGAAGCGCTTCTACTCCATGATCGGCTCGATGGAGGTCAGGGACCTGCTGGTCGACGGGGTCAAGGCCTGCGCCTTGACGCGATACGAGCTCCGGCCGCCCGCCGGCCCTCCCTTCAGCAGCGACGTCGCCTTCGACAGTTCTCCATTCCCAAGTAGCCCGGACCGGGTGGCGGGAACTTCTATCCGGCAGCCGCCATCCGGGCGAACTGCCGTTTCATCGCGTTGACTTGCGCCAGGTAGGCGCCGACGTCGTGGTCGCCGCAGCGCTGGTGGGCGGCCAGGCGGAAGCCGCGCGCCACATAGGCGTCCCCCGCCGTCGGCCCGCACAGGTGGATCACGGCGGCCAGATCCTGCTGCCGCTCGGGGGTGACGCCGGCGACACGATGGCGCTCGATCGCGACGGCGACACCGCGATCCAGGAGGGCCGACGTCATCTCGATCGCATGACTCGGCACGACGCGGCTGTAGAGGACGTTGAACCAGCACGATTTCGCGTCGAGCCACCCGCCGACCTCGACGACCACGTGGTCGTGGATGCAGTAGCGCTTCCCTTCGCTGAACGTCGCGTCCGTCATCTGGTACATGCCGACCGCGCTCGACGCCGGCTGGTACACCTTGAACGGATTCCGGGCCGGACGCCACCGCCAGTACGTCCGCGCCAGGGGGTTGCCCGCCCCTTCGATCTGGGCGAGCGCGGCCAGGAGCGCGGGGGTGATGACGGCGGTCGCATGCTCGTTGAAGAGCGGCGCGTAGCTCTGCCACGTCTCGGCGGGAGATTTTGCGAGAGCGCCGCTGACGGGAAAGAACAGCTCGGTCGGCTTGCGGATCGCCTGATACGCCCAGTTGGCCACGGCCCACACCGCGACGAGAACGATCGCGGTCGCGAGGACCCTGACAGAAGGCGGCGCGGTCCGCAGGGCCCTGATGAAGCGTCGCGCGGACCGGACCAGGCGCCGGCCCCACCGCGCGAGGCGCCGCGCGGTCCCCTTCCGGATCCAACGCGCGCGTCTCCAGCGTGGCCGGCCCCTGGACGCGCGCGCAGGTGAGCGGGAGACCATGGAACGGAAGGTGGGGGCGCCTCAGGCGCGCTGACGGCGCGCCACCAGCAGGACGGTCCCGACCACAATCGCCCCCACGCCGCACCAGGTCGGGACGTTGACGGTTTCCTTGTCCTTCACCGACACCTCGAGCGAGCCTATCTTGAGATCGTGCGACTCCTTGGTGTAGGTGAACCCGCCGTACAGCAGCGCCAATACACCGGCCGCGATCAATACGATGGCGAATATCCTGGTTCGGCTCATGTAAGCCCCACGATACTCCTTCGACCCGTCCTCGAGCAATGTCCGTGCCTCGAAGCCAGAGGTGCGGCCATGTCTCTCAATTTTCTCCTGCTGCTGCTGGTGGCCGGAGTTTGCGGCAGCGTGGCCCAGACGCTCGTCGGGTACTCGCACCGCGGCTGGCTGACGTCGATCGCCCTGGGATTCGTGGGCGCTCTGCTCGGTTCGTGGCTGGCAGGCGCCCTCGGCGTCCGCGAGCTGCTGGCCCTTCACATAGGCGACGGGTCATTCCCAGTCGTCTGGTCGATCATCGGCGCCGCGCTGTTCGTGGTCACGTTGCATCTGGTGCGGCCCAGAGCGGCGGGTTGAGCGTGGAGGGCCGTGCGATGCGTGCGCGGATTCCTAGCGGATCAGACTCTCCTGGACCGCCCTGCGCACCGCTTCGGTTCGGCTGTGCGCGCCGAGCTTCGAAATGATGCTGCTCACGTGCGTTTCGACCGTGCGGGGAGAGATATCCAGGCGGGAGGCGATATCGGCGTTTCGCAGTCCTTCGTGAAGACATTCCAGGACCTCGATCTCCCGGACGGTCAGGTCCCATCTTGAGTTTCGGCCCTCGTTCACCGAATCCGAGGCGTAGCTGCGCATGATCTTCGACGCGATGCGCGGCGGAAGCACGACCCCGCCCCGGGCGATCTCGTCGAGGGCTTCGATGAGATCCTCCTGGGGGCAGTCCTTCAACAGATATCCGTGGATGCCGATGCGGGCAAGGGCGCGGACATACTGGTCGAAGTCATACCCGCTGAGGACGAGAATCTTGACGTCCGGCCACTCGCGACGCAGACGCCGGGCCAGGTCGATGCCGGAGGGCCCCTGCATCCGGATGTCGAGAATCACGATGGAAGGAGCGGTCTGCTGCAGGATCTTGATCGCCTCCTCGGCGCTGGCGGCTTCCCCGACGACCTTGAACCGGCTGTGACGGGCCAGCCGGTTCCGGATTCCCTCGCGGAACATGAGGTGATCATCGACGAGGAGGACCTTGATCGCTGGATTCATTGTTCTCCGTGAACCACGTACGGAATGCGGGCCGAGACCATGGTCCCCGTTCTTCCGTCGGACAGTATCGAGACGCTCCCCCCGACCTGACGGAGGCGCTCGCGCATCCCCGGGATGCCGAGGCCGCGCATCGAATCGCCGGCAAACGCGGCGCCGTTGCCGTCATCGGTGACGGACAGCTCGACGCCGTTGATCGTCCTGGACAGCGAGACGTGGATCGACCTGGCGTGACCGTGCTTCAGGGCGTTGCTCACGGCCTCCTGGGTGACGCGGAAGAGCGCCAGCTCGGTATTCGGCGCCAGGCGATCGTCTTCCGTCATGCCGCGCAGCGTCAAGCGCGGCGTCACGGTGAATCCCTGGGCGGTCTGCTCCAACAGCCACTCGAGGGCCGGGACGAGGCCCAGATCGTCGAGGATGGCCGGCCGGAGGCGGGCGCACACCTCGCGCAATTCCGCCGCAAGCTCGCGGGCCACACCGTTCCTGTCGCGAAGCGCCACGTCGGCGCCGCCGCCGAGCAGAATCGCCTTCTGCAGCGGTCCGTCATGGAGGTCGCGCGCGATTCGCCCGCGCTCGGCCTCCTGCGCGTCCGTCAGGCGCTCGTTCACTTCGCGCAGCTCCGCGAGAAGGCTCGTTTCGCGAATCGCGAGCGCGAGGATCGGGGTGACGGTCTCGACCAGACGCCGCTCCTCGCGGAGGAAGACCTCGCCCCTCTCCTTCGGCCCGAGTACCAGGAAACCCAGCGTGTGGACCCCGGTCTCAAGCCGGGCGATGAGCAGCACGTCGGAGTCCCATCGTGTCTCGGACATTCCGTGCTCGTCAAGATCCATCGCGAGAAGGCGCGGCCGGATATATTCGATGCTCTCGTCCGCGCGCGTTCCGGCCGACGCAGCCACGCGCACCGTCTCGGCGGTCGTCCCCAGGAACAGGAGAACGGCCTCCAGCCGCAGCGACTCCCGCAGTTT
Organism: Candidatus Dormiibacterota bacterium; assembly: GCA_035635555.1. Classification (NCBI taxonomy): domain Bacteria; kingdom Bacillati; phylum Candidatus Dormiibacterota; species Candidatus Dormiibacterota bacterium. The sequence continues at coordinate 108,273 of DASQAT010000001.1, read as the reverse complement.
CTTCACCATGGCGGCCACGACTTCCTCGACGTGCGCGCTTCCGACAAGATCATTGCGCATGGCCGCCAGCAAGGTCCCCGAGTCGACTTCGTCGTGATAGAAGAGTCGGTCGACCAGGACGCGCACGCCCCGGGACAGGACGTGAAAGAGAAGAGCCCCGAGCGCGACGAGCGCGGCGGTCGACCACGCGGGGTGCGCAGCCCGGAGAACCCCGTCGCCGCGGGAGTCGATCGCGACGACGATGAGGAAGACGACAGCCAGGGTGATCGTCGCCGTGATGCCATGGACCATGCCGCGGTGCACGAGACGGCGGATGCCGAGGACCTGGTGGCGGAGGATGGCGTACGCGAAGGTCAGGGGGATGACGCCCCACAGAATCGCGGTCACGTATCCCGGTGCGATCTCGCTGTGCACGGTGTTTTGCGGAATCAGGGTGAGACCGACGAAGGGAAGCGTGCCGCAGGCGATACCGGCCAGTGCGAGGCGGGCGTCGCGCGCTGACCGTGTGGGGGGGTGGGACAACGTCCTTCGCGCGAGCACGATGAGAGCGGCGAGGATACTCCCCACGAAGTAAATGGCGAAGGCGACCCGCACCTGGCTGTAGAAAGAGGGAAGAATGAAAATGGAGACCAGGTAGCCGGTCAGGAGCAGGCCGCCGGCCAGCCAGAAAAGCCGGAGGACGGTCCGGGGTCCGCTCCACTCCCCCACGAAGGCGGTGGCGAACGCCGGCAGGGCTGTCGCCACCCCCAGGAGGCTCACAAACTGCACCACGAGCGCCCACACGGGATGAGGGCCGCCGGAGGCCGGCGACACTCCAAGCGCGACTCCCGTGAGCCCTGCGAAGAGCGCGAAGAGACGGGCGACTGGCGCATCAGGTCGCCGCACCAGGACGACCGAGCCAAGAAGAGCGAATAGAGCCCCGGTGAGCCAAAGGGAGGCACTAGCCCAGAAAGGCACGTTCATGGCCTCGAACGTCACGCGAGCCAGAACGCTCCGGCCTCCCGGAGCCAGCAGCGCGACCTCCCGCAGAGGATGGAAACCGGCCGCGGCGTGGGCGTCCAGACCGTCGAGCGCGATGACCCGCATGCCGGGGCGGGCGCCGTCGTACCAGGCAAGTCCAGCCGGCATCACCCAGTCGACGCATACATTGTCCCCGCACGGTCCCAACCTGAGACCGAGCCTTCCCGGAGTTTGGATCGCGACGCTTGCGAACGCCACGACCAGAAAAAAGGTCAGGAGGATTGCGGAGGCTCCCAGCCGTGACCCGTCAGGCGACCAGACTGCTCCGTGCGGCGCTGAGAGTAGCCCCAGCGCCCGAGTCCACGCTCTCGAGAAAAGCGACGAGCCCTCCGACCGCATATCCACGCCGCGCCAGCAATGTCAGATCCTCTTTGGCCCGGCTCAAGTACGCATGGGCGAGGATTGCGGCGTAGAGCGGGGCGCCCGAGGACTCGTAAGTATCGCGAATATCGCAGGATAGCATACCATCGGCGGCCGCCGGAGAGTCAATCACCCGGCCGTAGAAGACGACCGGCAGGGTCGCTTTCCGCTGCGCCAGATCGGATGTCTCACCCGGAGCGCACGCGTCGCGCAGGTCATCGACGATCTGCGCGAGCGTGAAGGTGTGATCGCCAAACCGCTCGAAGAGTGCGACAGCGTGTCGGTCCGTTCCGGTGATGCGGGCCGCAAACCCGGTGACGAACCTCCCGAGGCCCCCGGACTTCAAGCGCGTCATCTGAAGTGCCTCCTCGAGGGTCGCTCCTGCCCGTCCCTGGAGCGCGGCGTCGAGGAACTGGCCCGCGCACGCCTCGCTGTACGCCCGGCAGAAGTGATCCATCGCGGCGCCTCGATCGGGAGAGTCGGCGGCCGCCTCCACCGCCGCGGCCGCTCCCGCAGTCAGGAGGGCGATCGCCAGGCCAAGATCCTCGCTCCGGTTCGCACCAGGCGTCGCGTCGGCCACTTCGTCGAAGACGAACGCCGCCTCCATCTGGAGCTCCACCGCCGCGGCGGCCAGAAGCGCTGTCCTCCCGATCGGCTCGCGGCTCACTGTTTCGAGAACCATGAGCGCGAGCGTGCCGGCCCGGCACGATGCGTCTGGGTGGAGAACGTATCCGGGCCGACCGAGCAACTTCAGAAGAGCCTCGTGGAGCGTCGTCGCGATCCGCGCCGCGATCACGTCCCGGATTTGCCCGCGCAGGGGTCCTAGAAGGGCGTCAGATCCAAGGATGCGGGCCGACACTGGGTCCGTCCTCTTTCATTATTCTCGCGCGTTGCCGCAGAGAAGCCACGGCGCGAGCCAACTCCTCGAGCCCGGCGCGGGAAAGCCGGACCTCGAGATCGTGAAGAGAAATGGAGCCATTGGATCGTCGTGAGCCCATGACCGCTTCGGCGAGTGCTGTGACTTGCATGGAAGGCCCTCCCTGTGTCGTCGAGGGTAGTGTGCAGATCCGCGCCCCGGAAGGCATCGGGGGTGGCTCCCGACCACCGTCCGTGATTGCACGGACGCGCTTTCGCGGGAAGGGGGTGGTTTCCTCGGCAGAATTTCCACGTACGTGGCCCCCCCGGATCCACGGATGACTTCGCCCGTGCGTGCGTACTAAAACATCTCGAACCTGGAAGGTGACACGCTGATGAGACACGAGTTCCCCGCGTGGCGGCACCGCCGTCTACGCGCCCGATGGTCATGACCCGGGGATGAGGGTCATCGCCAGGCGGCGGCCGCCCAAACGCCGAGCACGCGCTGGTCCCGCCTCGTCGAAGGCAGTCACGCGCGCAGAGCAGGTCCGCCTGGCTCAGAGGATGGAGACGATCGGCAGGCTCGCGAGCGGCCTGGCGCACGACTTCAACAACCTGCTCACTGCGATTCTCGGTCAATGCGAACTCCTGCTCAGGCGTCTTCCCGTGGAGGAGCCCTCCAGGACCGGCATCGAGGAAATCCGCATCGCCGGCGAGCGGGCGGCGGGCCTCACCCGGCAGCTCCTCGCCTATAGCCGCAGGCAGGTCCTGAAGCCCCAGGTGCTCGACCTGAACTCGAGCGTCACCAAGATGATTCCCATGCTCCGACGCCTGATCGGCGAGACCATCGAGCTGAACCCGGCGCTCCAGCCGGACCTGGGACACGTCGAGGCGGACCCCAGCCAGGTCGAGCAGATCATCATGAACCTGGTCGTGAACGCGCGTGACTCAATGCCGCACGGCGGCCGGGTCGTCGTCGAGACGTCGAACGCCGATCTCGATGAGACCTTCGCGAAGAAGCACGTCCCCACCCGGCCGGGGAGCTACGTCATGCTCGCCGTGAGCGATACAGGCAGCGGCATGGATCTGGCGACCCAGGCGCGCATCTTCGAGCCGTTCTTCACGACCAAGCAGCTCGGCAAGGGGACGGGGCTCGGTCTGGCGACCGTCTACGGGATCGTCAAGCAGAGCGACGGCTACATCTGGGTCTACAGCGAACCCAGGATGGGTTCCACCTTCAAGATTTACCTGCCGCGCGTGGATGGGGAGGTCTCCCCGGAGGAGGCCGCTGAGACGACCCCGCCGCTTCCGAGCGGCTCAGAGACAGTGCTCCTCGTCGAAGACGATCGAACCGTGCGGTTGCTGGCCGGTGAAATGCTGCGGATCAACGGCTACAATGTTCTCCAGGCGCGCAACGGCCGCGAGGCGCTCGATCTCGTCCGCGGCCACGATCATCCCATCCATCTCCTCCTCACCGACGTCGTCATGCCGCAGATGAGCGGCCGCCAGCTGGCCGAGAGCGTCGCCGACATCCAACCCGGGATCCGCGTGCTCTACATGTCCGGGTACACGGATGGCGTGATCGCCCATCACGGCGTGCTCGACGATGGTGTGGCCTACCTTCAGAAACCGTTCACCGCGGACTTTCTGGCCCGCAAGGTGCGCGAGGTGCTCGACGCCCGGGCGGCCCGCAGGTCCGCCGGCACCGCGAAGGACGGGTGAGGGAGCGTCCAATCTCCGCGTCAGGTATTCCCCCGACACGCCCTGCAGTAGTATTCACGCGAGCCTATCCAGTAATCACCTGATAGCCCCCGTCTCGATTGTGACGTAGTTTCCGCCCGCCTTAAGGGAAACAACCGAGCCCGAAGACTCCCGTCCATGGAGGGGGGAAAATGAAGAGCCGAACCTTGGTGCTGCTCGCGGCCATTTCCTGGATTCTCCCGATCTGCGCATGGCTTTTGGCCGCCACGCCGCCGTCGGGGACCCTTACGGACGCGTCCGGTCCCGTCAATTACACGTCCGGTCCATTCACCGGCGTCAATCCGACCCCGGTGCTCTTTGTGGACAGCGGCCCCGAATGCCTCAATCCCGTCCAGCCTTGCGATGATTTCGCCCTGACGGTGACGCTGCCGTCGGGTTATGCCGCCGCGCATCCGAACGCCGCGATCAAGGTGACGATGAGCTGGATCGATGCCGGCAGCGGCAAGTCGGACTACGACCTCTACATCTATAAGGGGACCGTCATCAACACGGACGGCAGCCAGACGGCCGATTACCAGTCGGCCAGCAGCGCGAATCCCGAGGTCGCGACCATCAGCCCGGTCGCCGATGGCACGAGGACATTCACCGTGAAGGTCGTGCCGTACACGCCGACCGGCGAGAGCGTCAGCGTGAAGATTGAGTTGCTCTCGGGATCGGGGGGCGGTGGCAGCGGCTTCGGCGGCCCGGATCCGACGGCGCCGGGCGTGCCGCGCTACCGGAATTTCTACGCGCCGGAGGGGACCTCGGCCGAGAACGGCTCGCAAGGGGAGTTCAACATCGGGTTCAACCCGCACAGCGGGCGCATCCTGACGATGAATCTCGGGCCGATCTGGCGCCTCACGCCGGCGGAGCTGTTGACCCCGGCCCTGCCGGAATGCTGCGAGGCTCTCTGGGAGGACCGATCGACTCTCACCACCAACCTGGGGCTCGACCCGATCCTGTTCACGGATCAGAAGAGCGGACGCACCTTCGCCTCGAACTCGACTGCTGGAGCCAACGCGGTCTACGCCTATAGCGACAACGATGGGGATTTGTGGATCGAGGTCGGCGCTGGCCCGCCCGACGGCGGCGCCGATCACGAGACGATCGGGACCGGACCGTTCCCCGCGTCCCTGTCCGTTCTGGGCACACCGCTGAACCAGGGCGAGAACACGCTGTACTGCTCGCAGGACGTCGTCGGCCCGGCGATGTGCCAGCGCAGCCTCGACCTCGGCATGACCTGGGGCCCCGGCGTGCCGGCCTATACGGGGAGCGGTCCCCAGGGCTGCGGCGGTCTGCACGGCCACGTGCACGTTGCGCCGAACGGCACGGCCTGGCTGCCGGTCAGGCAGTGCAACGGCAGACAGGGAGGGGTGACGAGCACCGATGCGGGCACGACCTGGACCGAATTCGTGGTCGGCGGGAGCCTGTCCCAGCCCCAGGGGGCCGATCCCTCCGTGGCGATCGACAGCGACAGCACCGCTTATTACTGCTACGTCAACAACGAGCCGGTGCCGGCCGGCAATCCGCCCGAAGGGCATGTCCACGTCAAGGTCAGCCATGACGGCGGCCTGACCTGGATCAATGACTTCGACATCGGCGCGTCGCACGGGATCAAGAACGCCGTGCACACCGAGGCGATCGGCGGCAGCCCGGGCCGTGCCGCCTGCGGCTTCATCGGCTCGAATGTGGCCGGCGACTACCAGGCGAACAGTTTCCCGGGGATCTGGTACGCGTTCATCGCCACGACCTATGACGGCGGCAGGACCTGGGTCACGGTCAACGCCACGCCCAACGATCCGGTCCAGAGCACGACCGGGGTGTGGCAGCAGGGTGGCAGCCACCAGGACCGTAACCTGCTGGACTTCAATGAAATCACCGTGGACGACAAGGGCCGCGTCCTGTACGGCTACAGCGACGGTTGCGTGAGCCCGGGATGCGTCGCCGGCACGGCGGAGAACGATTTCACCGCCTTCATGCGCGTGGCGCGGCAGTCGGGCGGCAAGGGGCTGTTCGCCGCCAACGACACGGTCGAGCCGGTGGCTCCAAAGCCCCCGTGTCTGTCCGGAACACGCGATGCGGCCGGCTCGCATCTGAGCTGGAAGGCGCCGGACAACGGCGGCTCCGACATCGTCGACTACCAGATCTTCCGCGGGACCTCGCCCGGGAGCGAGGTCTTCCTTGGACAGACCGGCAACGTCAAGACCACCTTCGACGATGCGACGGCCGATCCCTCGGTCGCACACTACTACTACGTGGTCAAGGCGCAGAACGCGGTCGGCGCCGGCGGCTCGAGTGACGAGGTCAACCTGACCGTGGCGATCCCGCCACCGCCGGAGAACGTCTGCGCCCTGCCGGGCCTCACCAGGCTCACCGACCCCTCGGGGGACACCAGCGCCGTGGTGGGGATCACGACGACGCCGGCCCCGCCCGGGTCGGACCTGCTGTCGTTCCAGATCTCGCAGCCCTATTCCACGGACGGAGTCGTCAGGCTGGCCTTCACCATCAACACCGACGCGGGAGAATCGCCGCAGCCTGCGGGCTCGGCCTGGTACGTCGCGATGAAGATACCCGACCCCGCCCCGGCCACGACCTTTCATTACAGGGGCGTGCACATGGCCTGGCCAGGGCCGACGCCGGTCTTCCAGTCCTACACCCCGGGCCCGAACTCCGGCGGTGGAATCGACGGTCGCTTCGTGACCCCCGGAACAGCCAGACCTGCCGAGGCGAGCAGCAGCTATGCTTCGCCCTTCAGCAGGGTCGTCATCGTCGTCAAGGCGAGCGATCTGGGCCTGAACCCCGGGGACACGATCAGCGGCTTCGTCTCGGGAGTGTCGCAGAGCAGCGACCCCGCGAACATCGGCGCCGGCGCGACGGCGCTCTACGATCAGATGCCCGACAGCCTGGCGTTCACCGGCACGTACACAGTGCGGACCAATCAGGCCTGCAGCCCGGAAGGCCCGCCGGTGGCGGTGCTCCAGGCGACTCCGAACACCGGCTGCGCGCCGCTGTCGGTCACCTTCGATGGATCGCAATCGTACGATCCGGACGGCGACGCGATCGTCTCCTACCGGTTCGACTTCGGCGACGGAAGCGCGCCCGTGACGCAGTCTTCGCCGACCACGACCCACGCCTACGGGACCGCCGGCGATTACTCGGCGACGCTTCAAGTCACCTGCTCGCGCGACGCCGTGGGCAGCAAGACGGCGCAGGCGCTGGTCTCGGTCGCGGCCCCTCCCGCAGCGCCGGTCATCACGGCCCCCTCGACAGCAAGACCCAATCAGTCGGGGCTGATCGCCTCGGTGGCGAGCCATTCGGGCAGCCGCTACAACTGGAGCATCTCGAACGGCACGATCACCGCCGGCCAGGGCACCAGCCGGATCAGGTTCACGGCGGGCACCAAAGGAAGTGTCACGCTCTCGGTGACCGAGATCTCGGCCGCGGGCTGCGTCTCCCCCGCGGGCACGGCGACCGTGACCATAGGCAGGAAGTAAGGCACCTTGTCCCGGCCTCCCCGGCCGGCCCGATCACGGCGAGCCGGCCGGGGGGTGTCCGACGAACGTTCTCAACTGCCGTTGGTTTTCTTGTCGGCGAAGCGGACCCCGGCCTTGGAAAGCAGGCTGTCGAACACGGGCTGAGGCGATTTGCTGGTGAGGAAGCCGCCCGCCTTGTCGTTGTTCAGATAAGCCACGACCTGAAGACACTCGAAACAGATCACGAGGTCGACCATCTGGCCATGTTTCGACGCGCGGATTCCATGGCGCGGGTTGAAGCAAGAAGCCAGCATCCCGGATGTCTCGGCCTCTCCCTTGTTCAATGCGAAGAAGAGACGCCGCCGGTCATCCTCCGAAGTGATCACCGTCTTTCCGAGGATCTTGAATCCGTGGAAGCCCTTCGACGATGACCTCAGAGGGGCTTCGGGATCGAGAGAGAGCAGCTCGAGACGATCCGCCCCTGCCAGGACGGCGCGGGCGCCGGCTTTGATTCCGTCCAGTTCCGCGGCGCCCGCTTCGATGGCGGTGAACGTTCGAGACAGGGACGCCCTTCTGCCGGAAATCTGGTCGAGCACTTCGGCCTGCAGGGTATAAGCGCCGAGGGGGTCGTCCGGGCCGATGACGATGTCGAGCGTCCCTTCCCCGAATTCAGTCGCTCTCTCCCCGGTGGGTGCCGGCCGGGCCCACAGGGTGTTCGTCAGCGGCTCAATCCAGCTGCGTCCGCCGGGCGCCTCGACGGCGTAGCGGACCACTGCGTCGCAGCGGCCGTCCCCGCCGGAGGCGCAGCCCGTGAAGAATACCCCCGCCTGCAGGGGGATTCCCCGTTTGGCGGTGCTGCTGTCGCGATAGATGAGAACAAATCGTGGCCATCCTTCTGAAGCTGGAGCAACCGGCTGTTGCCTGATCAAATTCCACTGCTCAACGAGGTCATGCGCGTTGTCCGTCAGGATCAGCTCGGCCCCCAAGGAGCCGTCCCAGGTGCCGACGGGCCCGCCCGGTGACAACTTGATGTCGGACCGCAGCTGTGCCGCAGTTGCGACGTTCGCAAGAGTGAGAAATAGCACGGAAGAGGCTCGCAGACTGTTCACGGTTCGCCCTCACGGGTCCTGAATTTTGTCAGGGTGGCCGCAGTGGCCTTTATGGAAATGTGCGGTCAAGGCTCACCTGGGCGCAAGGAACTTGCGGGTACCGCCGCGGAGTCTGCTCAGCGGGTTAGACGCTCTGCAGCCACCGCTTTCCGTACAGCGCCAGCAGGATTCCGAACAGCGAAGCGCCGATCCCGAAGAAAATGATAGGCGTCGCCTCGAATCCGGCCAGGTTGAGCGGGCTGTCCTCGGGGCGCTGGGACGCGAGAATAACGGCGCCATTGACCTTGCTCACGAGGATCTGAACCGAATCGCCTTCCTTGAGGTCGTCCGCCGCTTTTGGTCCGGTCCGGATGACGGTCTGCTCTGCTGATGGACCGTCGGACCAGGAGACCGTGAGATCGAAGCGGGGTGGGACGCGGCTCGCTTCCCTGATGGACAGAACCTGGCCCGTGAGCTCCTTGGCGTTCTCATAGAGACGAAATCGCTTCGCGCCGTCGATGCTCACGTAGACCATGAAGACGCCGAAGATTGCGAAGAAGACCCCGCCGATCACCGGATGTTTCTTGACGAAGGAGATCAATGCGTGCATGTCGCTTCCCTCCTCAGCCGTTGACGTTCGTCATCCGCGGCAATATAGGGTCCAGGCGGCGGGAAGGGCAGGGCACACGGAACTCCAGGGCCTGTCCAGATTTCTGGACGGTATCATCTTCAATGCGCTGAATCGCGCGCCGGGTCCCGGCGAATGCGAGTGTGGTAGCATCGCGCCACATCGGGGCAAACCATAACGCTCCCGGGGAGGGATAATGAAAAGAGTGCTTCTGTTGGTCTTCGCCGTGTTCGTGACCACTTCGGTCCTGGCTCACCGCAGCCCTGTGCTCGCGTCAGGTAAGACCCACAACATGGCCGGCACGGTCGTCTCGGTCGACCCGGAAGGCAAGAAAATCACGTTCAAGGACGACACCGGCACGGACATGACCGTGCCGGTCCTCGACCAGGCCGTGGGCTCGCTGAAAACACTCAAGGCAGGGCAGAAGGTGACGTTGACCTGCCAGGACAACGACAATGGGGATCACGAAGGCGTGAGCGCCATCAAGGTGGCCAAGGCCACGAAGACGTCCAAGAAGAAGAAGTAGCAGTTCGGGATCCCGCTACATCAGGGGTGCCGGCCGAACTCTGAGCCGGCACCCCCCCTCAGTCCTCCTGCCGGCGCACATCATCCATCCCCTTGCGAGAGATTGCGGCTTGGATCAATAATGATGCAAATCTCTCACGGTACCAGCAATGAGGACGAGGCCATTCGCTGAGCTGTTGGGCGCGCTCCTGGGGGCGCTGGCGGTTCTGGCTCCGGGGCTGCAGGCCGCGACCATTCGTGTGACCAACCCCAACGACAGCGGGCCGGGATCCTTCCGGGATGCCATCACGGTCGCCTCGCGGGGGGACGAGATTCAATTTGACGCCGCTCTGGCCGGGCTGCCGATCGTCTTGACCGCGGGCGAATTGATGATCGACAAGGACCTCACGATCACGGGCCTGGGCCGGGATCAGACGATCGTCGATGGCAACCTCACAGGCCGTGTATTCAATGTCGCCTCGCCGGCGGTCGTGACGATCTCGATGCTGACGGTCAGAAACGGCTTGTTGCAACCGACGATCGTCCCCTGGCCATATGGCAAGCCGATTATTGAGGAGGGGGGCGGAATCTACAACAACGGCACGCTCACGCTGAACGACTCGACCGTGCGGTCCAACAAGGTCAGTGGCAAGACCTGTGATGAGAATAATTTTTGCTCCTACAGATTCCGTAACGACTCCGTCAAGGGTGGCGGGATCTTCAACAGCGGCACTCTCGTGCTGAACAACAGCGCCATCGAGCAAAACCAGGCTGATGGCGAGGACGCATACGGCGGGGGTATCTACAGCAACGGGCAGGTCACGATGGTCGGGACGACGATTTCCGGTAATTCCGGCCACGGTGACAGGGCCCACGGCCTGCAAGGGATCGCCCTGTTCAACGACACTTCCGGGACGATGGCTGTCGAGGACGGGCAGGTTACCGGCAATTCCTCCGGCGCCTCACAGGCCATTCACAATCTGGGTACCTTGACGCTGACACGCACGATAGTCGGTGGGAACGGGTACTGGCGGGGCGGCGGCCTGAACAATGAAGGCACGGCGACGGTTCTGCAGAGCACGGTGATGGCCAACTGGACCGGAGCGGGTGGGCAGCAATACGGCTTTGGCGGTGGGATCACAAATCGAGGTTCCCTGACACTGATCAGATCGACGGTCTCTGGTAACCAGGGGGAAGGCAACGGAGGCGCGGCAAACGGTGCCGGAACGCTGAGGATCGTCGACAGCACAATTGGCCGGAACGAAGGCTTCATGGGGGCGGGTGGACTCGGCGGCGCATATGCCGCCCCTGGGGCGACGACGATCGCGGCGAGCAGCACGATTGCGGGCAACGTCAGGGGCGGGGTCCGTTTCCCATCGGCCGGGATGCTCCTTCTCAAAAACAGCATCATCGCCGGGAACTTCACGGATGCAGCGCTATTGCCCGATGATTGTGAGGGGAGCATCACCTCGCTCGGCGGCAGCATCCTGGGCGAAAACCAAAACTGCCAGGGAATGAGCGATGGCCTGAGTGGTGATGTGGTTGGAATCGATTGGACGCAGTTCCTGGAGAGCCAGCCCTACTATGGCACTCCGATTCCGCTGCTGGCCGACAACCTCGGGCCCACCTACACCGTGGCCCTGCTGCCTGGCGGTCGTGCCGTCGACCACGTTCCCGCGGCTGCCTGCACGGACGAGCAGGGCCTTCCCATCACGACCGATCAGCGAGGGGTACCCAGGCCGCAGGGACCAGGCTGCGATGTCGGCGCCTTCGAGCTCTCCCAGCCCCGGGGCGCCGGTTTCTGGGCGCACCAGTGCAGCGATGACGGTTTTCACCAGATCGGTCCGTCGGACCTTCAAGCTTTGTTCGCGGAGGTAGGGAAGAGTTCGAGCGTCTTCCCGGAATGCGCTTCGATCAGTTGCGATGCCCTCCAGCCGCGGCTGCCCCGGAACGATATCAGGGCGAGAGCCGCGCTGACGCTCCTCGATGTCTGGCTCAATCTCGAGACGGGTCGTCTGACGCGAGGACGGCCTCTCGATCTCCCCCGCCTGACCAGCGCCAGCACCGTCAATGAGGCCCTCAGCCGGATCGAGCTCACGGTCTGCGATCCGAAAGCCAGTCGCGGTGATTTAGGCAATGCCAAGGACATCGCCGAGGCGCTCAATGGCGGCAGCGACGACATGGAGCTGGCGGCGCAGGCATCCACGATTTCTCTGACACCCGGTGCGACGGGCGCCATCACGCTGGGGCTGATCAACATGAGCCCGGACAGTCAAAACTACCAGGTGTCGGCGTCGGGCCCCTGGCCGGTCCGGTTGTCGACGAGCCGGATCAACGGCCTGGGGAGCGGTGATACGGCACTGCTTTCCGCCGGCATGACGGCTCCGATCGAGTCGGGGAACACGACCGCGCAGTTCCAGATCACCGCGACGGACCTTCTCAGCCTTGTCCCGCTGAGCCGTTCGGTCACCGTGACGCTGAAGGTCGCCGGAGCCGGGGGCTCTCCCGGAGGGGGTCGTCGGCGGCCGGTGAATTGAGCCGAGCGGTCAAAGGTCCTCGACCGCCAGCCCCTCACGGTATCATGTCGGTCCTGTAACACAACACACAGGGAGTCCTGACCATGGCGAACGAACCGAAAGCACCACCGCAGGGAATGATTCAAGTCGTCACGGGCGACGAGATGTCCCGTGGGCGGTACAGCAACAACATGCTGGTGTCCCACACGCCGGAGGAATTCATCATCGACTGGCTCCTGAACTCTCCCGCGGGGACGCACCTCGTGGCCCGGGTCGTCGTGACCCCGGGACACCTCAAGAGAATCATCGGTGCGCTCGAGGACAATCTCAAACGTTATGAGGCGAACTTTGGCGATGTGAGGTTGATCGAGCCCAAGGACCAGGTCTTTCATTGAGGTGAGGCGGGACAGAGGGGATGAGCGGGTCGCCGCGCCCGCCCGGGTGGCGTATAGTCCTCCTATCCCACGATGGAGGAGGCCATGAGAGTCGGAGTGCTCGGTTCGGGCGACGTTGCGAAGACTCTGGCGAGCGGATTCCTGAAGCATGGCCACGAAGTCGTGATGGGGACGCGCGAGCCGGCGAAGCTGAAGGAGTGGACGGGAAAGAATCCGAAGGGCCGGGTCGGTTCGTTCGCCGAGGCGGCGAAGACCGGCGAGATGGTCGTCCTGGCGGTGAAGGGGACGGCGAGCGCCGAGGCGCTGCGCGCGGCGGGTGCTTCGAATCTGTCGGGCAAGACGGTCGTCGACGTGACGAACCCGATCGCCGATGCGCCTCCGACGAACGGCGTCCTGAAGCTCTTCACCAGTCTCGACGAATCGCTCATGGAGAGGCTGCAGCGCGAGTTCGCAGGCGCGAAGCTCGTCAAGGCGTTCAACTCGGTGGGCAGCGCCTGCATGGTCAATCCCGAGTTCAAGGGCGGCCCCCCGACCATGTTCATCTGCGGCAACGACGCGGGGGCGAAGAAGACCGTCACCGGCATTCTGGAGCAGTTCGGCTGGGAGACGGCCGACATGGGGAAGGCCGAGGCCGCCCGCGCCATCGAGCCGCTGTGCATCCTCTGGTGCGTCCCCGGTTTCCTGCGGAACGACTGGACGCACGCTTTCAAGCTGCTGCGCAAATGACCGCGCCGCCTTTCACGAAGGAGTCGAGGTCACGATGATCAGAAGATTGCTTTCGTCCGTCGCTCTCGTCGCCGGCGCCGTCGCGCTCGCGGCGGCCGCACCGGCAGGCCCCGCCGCCGGGCTCCCGGCGGCCGGGACGCCCGCTCCCGACTTCACTCTCACCACGAATGAAGGAAAGCAGACGAGCCTGAAGGACTACCGTGGAAAGTGGGTCGTGCTCTACTTCTACCCCAAGGACTTCACGAGCGGCTGCACGCTCGAGGCGCACAACTTTCAGCGCGACCTGGCGAAGTACGAACAGACCGGAGCCGTGATCCTCGGCGTCAGCGTCGACAGCGCCGATTCGCACAAGGGGTTCTGCGCCAAGGAGGGTCTCAACTTCACGCTGCTCTCGGACCCGGACGCGAAGGTCACGGCGGCGTACGGCTCGGCGATGGAGTACAAGGGCTCGAAGCTGGCGGCGCGGAACACGTTCATCATCGATCCGGAGGGGAAGATCGCCAAGGTGTACACCCAGGTGGACCCCGCCGCGCACAGCGACGAGGTGCTCGCGGCGCTCGCCGGCCTGCAGAAGCACTGATGTGACCCTGATCCAGACGGGAGGTCTGTCATGCATGTGCTGAGAGGAGGACGTTTTCCGCTCGTCACCCTGTTCGTCGTGACCGCCGCCCTCGCTGCGCCCCCGCCGCCCGCTCCCGCGCCGCCGGTCGCGACGTCGGCAGCGGTGACGTCTCTCCTCCTCCCCGGCGCTCCGGCGGATGGCGTCGCCCTCGACTACCTGGTCGTGGATCGGGCCCGGCACCGCGTCTGGGTCCCCGCGGGCGGGACCGGCAGCGCCGACGTGATCGACACGCGCACGCAGGCGATCAGCCGGGTCGAGAAATTCCCGGTCGCGGATGTGGAGCGCAACGGGAAGAAGCGCAAGGTTGGACCCAGCTCGGCGACGGTGGGGGATGGTGTCGTGTACGTGGGGGACCGCGCCGATTCGAGCGTGTGCGCGGTAGACGCGGTGACGCTGGAGCGCCGCGGCTGCGCGACTCTCGCCTCGATGCCCGACGGTGTGGCGTTCGTCGCCGCCACGAAGGAGGTCTGGGTCACGACCCCCCGGGATCAATCGATCGTCATCCTCGATGTGAAGACCCCCGGCGCGCCGAAGACCGCCGGCCGCATCACGCTGGACGGCGATCCGGAAGGCTATGCCGTGGACGACGCTCACGGGTTCTTCTACACGAACCTCGAGGACAAGGATCGAACCCTGCGGATCTCGACCCAGACGCGCAAGGTGACTGCGACCTGGATGCCGGCCTGCGGCGAGGAAGGACCGAGGGGCCTCGCCCTTTCCGAGGACGGCCGCTTCCTCATGGTGGCCTGCACCGACCATGTCGAGGCCCTGGCCGCCTCGGCGGATGGTCGCATCCTCTCGAGAGTGGAGACGGGGGCGGGCGTCGACAATCTCGACTTCCTGCCGGCGCAAAGGACGGTGTACGCCGCGGCGGCCGGCGCGGCGACGCTCACCGTCGCCCGTCTGGACGAAGAAGGCACGCTGCTGCGGATCTCCTCGAGCCCGACCGCCAAGGGAGCGCGCAACGCCGTCGTCACCGACGAAGGGGTCGCGTACGTCGCGGACGGGCCGGAGGGGAAGATCCTCGTGGTCCGTCCGGCCGGCTAGGGATCAGGACCGCTCTTCGCTCGACGGCCGCTCGCTCTCCAGCGGATGCCAGCCCGGCAACGTCAGCTCGAAGCACGCTTCCTCGTCGGGCCCCGACACGCAGCGGACGTCGCCGCCGTGCAAACGGGCGATGTGACGGGCGAGGGGAAGCCCGAGCCCGTGCCCGGCGAACGCGACCCGGGCCTCGGGGCCGCGGTAGAAACGCTCGAACAGATGTTCCGCCTCGCCGCGCGGGATCCGGGTCCCCGGGCTGGTGACCGTCAGCCGGACCGAAGCGCCGTCTCCATTGACCACGACTCGCGGGGCCCGGCCGGGCTGAGAGAACTTGCGCGCGTTGTCGAGCAGGTTCTCCACGGCGATCCCGAGCAGCGCCTCGTCCCCCCGCACGAGGGATTCGTCCGGGGCCTCGATCAGAGGCGGCGCCGTCCCCGCGAACACGCGCCGCGCCGCGACCGCGGCCACATCCGAAACGTTCACCGCCTCGCCGGCCGGGATCCCGGAGGCGGCATCCCGCGCCAGGACCAGGAGCGAGTCGACGAGCCGCACCACCCGGTCGATCTCCTCGGTCAGATCGCGCAGCTCCGCGGACGCGGCGCCGGCTTCGGCGCAGGCTCGCTCGGCGTGCAGCCGGATCCGGGTCAAGGGCGTGCGCAGCTCGTGCGCGGCGTTCGCCGCGAACTCCACCTCGCGCGCCATTGCCCGGCGCAGCCGCTCCCACAGACCGCGGAACGAGGCCTCCAGCTGGGCCACCTCCAGGACATCCGGCGGCGGGCCCTGCGGCAGGGGATCGAACGGCCGCGCCGCGGCGATGCGATCCCGGAACTCGAGGAGCGGACGCGCGGCGCGCCGCCCGACGACGCGGCCGGTGAGCAGCGCGAGCACCACGCAGACCGGGGCGGAGAGAAGCAGCGACCAGCCGAAGATGCGGAGCCCCTCAGCGAGCCGCTCGCGCGGCGCGGCCACGAGAAGGATCAGACCGCCCGAGAGCGAGCGGGTCTCGACGAGCCACGCCTCGCGCGCCGTCGCGCCGGATCCTGCGGGAGGACCGAGCGGAGATCCCGGAGGGCTCGATGCGACCAGGACCGACCCGCGCCAGACTTCCGCGCGCTGCCCCGCGGTCACGCTCTCCCGGAGCGCCTCCGCGACCGCCGCGTCCAGCGTGCCCCCTTCCTCGGCCGACTCGCGCTCGACCGCCCCCGCCAGTCCGGCCGCCAGATCGCGCAGCGCGCCGCGCTCGTGCGCCTCCCAGAGACCCCGGGCGATCAGAGTCGCCGTGGCGGCCCCGGCCAGGGCGGTGGCCAGCGCCACGAATACGGTCCCCCGCAGCACGCGCGTGGTCAGCGAGCGGGCGCTCATGTCGTCTTTCCCCCGGGACCGCCGGCCAAGGCGTAGCCGAAGCCGCGAACCGTGCGGATGAGGGACTCCTTGTCCCCCCGCTCGAGCTTCCGGCGCACGCGGGCGACGATCACCTCCAGGCTCGCCGCCGTCTCCGGCGTGGACTCTCCCCAGATCTCCTCCAGGAGATCGGCGCGCGACACGGCGTGACCGCGGGCCCAGGCGAGCCTCTCGAGCACGTCGATCTCGCGCCGCGTCAGCGGGACCTCGGTCTTCCCGACGAAGGCCTGGCGGCGGCCGAAGTCGAGAGTCACCGGGCCCAGCCGCAGCACCTGCCGCCGCTCCGGGTCGGCCCCACGGCGCAGGAGCGCCCGCAGACGCGCGCGCAGCTCCGACAGGGCGAACGGCTTCCCGAGATAATCGTCCGCCCCCGCGTCGAGTCCCTTGACGCGAGACGAGACGTCCGTGCGCGCCGTCAGCATCAGGACAGGGACGCGCACGCCGGCGGCGCGCCAGGCGCGGCACAGATCGAATCCGCTCCCGTCCGGCAGCCCGACGTCGAGGACCACGGCGGCGATTTCGCCGCCCGCGAGGGCACGGGTCCCGGCCTCGCCGCGATCGACGCTCGTCACGTGGTGGCCATCGTCGGCGAGGACCCGCCCCACGGCCTCGCGTGTCTCGGCGTCGTCTTCGACGAGCAGGATGCGCCGCCCGCCTCCGGGGCTCATGGAGCGCCGGAGCCCGGCGCCTGCTCCCCGATGTGTCGCAGGAAGAACCCGGCCAGGGCAGGCAGCATGTACAGGGTGGCGATGGTCGAGAACAGGAGTCCGCCGATGACGGCGACCGCCAGCGGCCGCTGCAGCTCGGAACCCGCCCCGAGCGACAGCGCCAGCGGCAGGAGCCCGAAGATGGTGCAGAGCGTCGTCATCAGGATGGGCCGCAGCCTGCGTCGTCCCGCCCCCGAGAGCGCCACCGGCAGCGGCAGACCATCCCTGAGACGCTCAAGCGCGATGTCGATCAAGAGGACCCCGTTTTTGACGACCAGGCCGACCAGGAGCACGAGACCCATCAAAGAGGATACGTTAAGCGGGACCCCCGCGACCGCCAGGAACAGAAGCCCTCCCGCGAGGGCCGGGGGGACCGCCAGCAGCACCAGGAGCGCCGCGCGACCGGCGCGGAACTGCGCCACGAGGACGGCGAAGACGGCGAGGATGCCGAGGACCAGGACGACCACCAGCTGCTGGAACGCGCGGGCCTGGCTCTCCGCCCGGCCACCGACCTCGATCCGGTAGCCGGGAGGGAGGACCATGTCGTGAAGCCGTCTTCGGACCTCCTTCACGAGCCCTCCCAGGTCCCCCCCTTCCACGTCCCCCGTCGCCACGGCGGCGGGGCTCAGGTTCTCCCGCAGCAGGACGCTCGCCCCCTTGTCCTCGACCACGCGGGCGAGGGAGGAGATCGGCGCCGCGGACGGTCCGAGCGCCAGGGGCCACGTGGCCAGGGCCTCGGCGCGGAAGCGCACGGCGTCGGGGAACCGGACGCGCACCGGGACGAGCCGATCCAGACGCGGCACCGACCCGACCTCGGACCCGCGCAGGGCGGTGGCCAGGTCCTCGCCGACCTCCGCGGGACTCAACCCGGCGCGCTGCGCGGCATCCCCCTGCAGGGCATAGCGCAGGACCGGCACCTCCCCCTCGACGCCGCGGTAGTAGTCCACGAGGTGCGGCGTGTCCTGGAGGCGTCGCTCGACCTCGTCGGCGAATCGCGACAGGACGGACTGATCCTGACCCACGATCCGGACCTCGAGAGGGCGCGGGTTCCCCGCGAGATCGTTCAGGACGTCCTCGAGGATCTGCACGAACTCGACGCGCACGCCGGGCAGCTCGTGCTCGACGCGTCCGCGCACCTCGTCCATCACGTCCTCGGCGGGAGAACGCATCCCGCGCGGTTTGAGAAGGACCGCGATGTCGCCGCGGTTGAGCTGCGTGGCGGTCACGGGACCGAGCTCGGCTCCCGTCCTGCGGCTCCAGTTTGATATGCCGGGCGTCTGGCCGAGGATCGACTCGATGCGCAGGGCCGCGGCGTCGGTGGCCTCGAGGGAGGTTCCGGCGGGCAGGAAGTAGTCCAGGACGAAGGCCCCCTCGTCCATCTCCGGCAGGAAGCCCGACGGGATCCGTGTGGCGATGAAAGCGCCCAGGAGGACCAGGGCGCAGGCGCCGGCGGCCATCGCCGCGGGACGGTGGAGGGCCCGGCGCAGGGTCCTGGCGTACCGGGCGCCGAGCCCCCTGCCGGACACCGCGCGCGCCGCCGGGCGCGGGCGCAGGAAATGGCCGGCGATGAGGGGCAGCACGAACACGGCGAAGAAGAGCGAGATCAGCACGGCCGAGACGAGCGTCAGAGCCAGCGCCGCGAAGAAGCTCCCGACGATGCCCGACAGGAAGGCCAGGGGAACGAAGACGACGACCGTCGTCACGGTCGTCCCGACCACGGGGGCGGTCATCTCCCGCAGGCCGCCGCGGACGGCGAGTTCAGGGGCCTCCCCCTCGTCGATCCGGCGCGTGATCGCCTCCACGACCACGATGGCGTCGTCGATCACCAGGCCGATCGCGACCGCCATCCCGCCCAGGGACATGAGGTTCAGCGTCTGCCCGGTGAGCCGGATGGCGAGGAAGGTCACGAGAAGCGTCACGGGGACGGAGAGCGCCGCCAGGATTCCCGCTCGGACATTCCGCAGAAAGAAGGCCAGGACGCCGATGGTGAGGAGAATGCCGATCACGATGGCGTCGCGGATGCCGAGGATCGATTCGCGAATCAGCTCCCCCTGGTTGTAGACCTGCACCAGGCGGATCGCCTCGGGCAGGCGGAGCGCCGCGGCGATCTCCTGGACCTCGCGCACGACGTCCGGGGCCGACGCTCCGACCACGCGGGAGACGCTGATCTGGACGGCGTCCCCCTCGGGGGCGTGGACCGCGAGCGTCCGGTCCGGGGCGCCGTCGAAGACCTGCGCCACTTCTCCAAGGGCGACGGATCCGTTGGGACCGGCGGCCACCGGAATGCGGCTCAGGTCGGCGGGGTCCGACACCCGGGTCTCGGCCACGATCGTCACCAGCTGCCGGTCCTGGTCGAATCGCCCCACGGCCCGCCGCACGATGGCGTTCCCCACCCGCTGCGCCAGGAGGGACGGTCGCAAGCGGAGGGTCGCGAGGCGGGCGGGGTCCACGACCACCTCGACTTCGCGCGGATCGCCGCCGACGACCTCGACCCTGCCCACGCCGGGGGCGCGCGAGAAGGCCGGGCGCACGATGAAATCGGCCGCCTCCCGGCGGCTGGTGGCGGTGCCGCCGATCAGATTGAACGAGAGGATCGGGAAGTCGGCCGGAGTGATCTTCTGGGACTCGATTTCGGTGTCGGGCGGGATCTGGCTGCGCGCCTCGCTGATGGCGGCGTCGGCGAGCTGGAGGGAACGCCACATGTCCGTCCCCTCCGCGAACTGCAGGGCGATCTCGGCGGCGCCCCGGATGATCCGCGTGCGGATCCGCCGCACGCCTATCACCGTCGCGAGGGACTGCTCGAGCGGCCGCACCACGGACGCCTGCATCTGCTCGGGGGGCATGTCCCCCGAGCGGGCCACCACGACGATGCGGGGGAATTCGACCTCGGGATAGATGCCCGAGCCGAGGCCCCAGAGCGACAGGCCTCCCGCGAACATCAGCCCGATCGTCAGCGTCAGGGTGAGCGTCCGGTATCGATCGAGTCCCGAGTAGAGATCGCCGCCGCTCACGGACGTTCCTTCAGGTCCATGCCGTCGGCGAGCCCGACCGGATCGTCCACGACGACCGTCTCGTCGGGGGACAGACCGGAGAGGATCTCGACCCGGTCCTTGTCGGAGAAGCCGGTCGTCACCTTGCGCACCACCGCCTTTCCGTTCAGCGCGACGACCACCTCGGCGGCCTGTCCTTCCCCGCGTCGGAGCGCGCGCGCCGGCACGGTCGTGGCGCGCTCGTGGCGGCCGACCGCGATACGCACCTCGACGCCCAGGCCGAGTGGAAGGGAGGGAGCGGCGCCGTCGAAGGCAAGCCGGATCTCCCCCGAGCCGGTCGTGGCCTCCACGGCACGGGCGACGCGGAGCACATGGGCCGGGATCGCTCTGTCCGGCGAGCCCGTGGCCACGACCTCCGCGGGCTCGTCCGCCTGGATCCTGGACAGCGAATCCCCCGTCGCTTCCGCGGCGACCTGCGCGCCCAGGGCGGACGCGACCTGGACGACCGGCGTCGACGGCGTTCCGTCGACGGAGTCTCCGGGCCTGCGGAAGACGTGCACGACCACCCCGTCGAACGGGGCGAGCAGGTCCGCCCACCCGCGCCGCCGGCGGGCGGTCGCCAGGAGGGAGGACGCCTCGGCGAGCGCGGCGTCGGCGGACACCGCGGCCGACTGGTCGGCCTCGGC
This sequence comes from Candidatus Dormiibacterota bacterium, assembly GCA_035635555.1. Classification (NCBI taxonomy): domain Bacteria; kingdom Bacillati; phylum Candidatus Dormiibacterota; species Candidatus Dormiibacterota bacterium. The sequence goes on along the minus strand of DASQAT010000001.1, from coordinate 87,521 downwards.
GTCCTGACGGGAGGCGACCCCCTTGTCCACGAGCGACAGCGTGCGCGCCGCGGCGCTCTTCCGGTACGCGGCCTCCGCCTCCGCCCGGCGCTGCGCCGCTTCGGCGGCGCGCACGACGTCGTCCAGGGAAGCGGGCTCGACACGCGCCACGACAGTGCCGGCCTTGACGCTCTGCCCCTCGCGCACCGGGACGACCAGCAGGGCGCCGGCGACCAGGGGGGCGAGCGTCGCGTCCCGGTCCGGGGGCGGGACGATGCGCCCGTACAGCCGGATCCAATCGGTGATCGTGCCGGTCTCGGCGCGCGCCGTCCTGACGAATGCGGCGCGGTCGGCGGGAGGCTCCGTCTCCCGCGCGCAGGCGATCAGACCGAGCAGGGGGACCAGCGCCGCGGCGGCCGGGGTCGGTCTCACGGGCCGTCCCGTGCGGTCGCACGCAGGAGATCGGCGTGGGCCGTGCCCCAAGCCTCGTAGGCGTCCGCCCGGGCCGCCTCGGTGTCGGAGAGGAGGCGCTCGGCATCCAGCAGACGGAAGACGTCCACCTTCCCCTCGCGATAGGCGAGCCGTGTCAGATCGGCGGCCTGGCGCGCCGCGGGCAGGACGTCGTGATCGATCGCTTCGAACCGCAGCCGCGCCGCGCGCGTCGCCCCCCAGGCGGTCTCGGCGGCGACTGCGGCAAGGCGCCGCGCCTGCTCCAGGAGCGCGGCCTGTTGGTCGCGCTCGCCGGCGGCGACGGCCGCGGATGCGGAGCCTGCGATCGGGATGGCGAGGCTCACCCCCGCGAAGGTGTTGGTCCCCTCCTGCGTCGGGTCGCTCCAGTCGGCCCCGACGTTGAGGCCGAGACTCGGCGCACGCAGACGGCGCGCCAGCTTCCATTGAGCGGCAGCGGCCTCCGCCGCGGCCGCCTGGACCCGGACCTCGGGAGCGCCCTCGCGCGCGCGCGCCACGGCCTCCTCGAGCGATGTCTCCGGCTCCGGCTCGGGAAGGGGTCCCGATGTCGTCGCCGTGGAACCGGGCGGGAGGCCCATCAGCGTGGCCAGAGTCGAGCCCGCGGTCCGGAGCCCCTCATCGGCGGACGTGCGGTCGGAGACCGCGAGCGCCGCCTCGGCGTCCGCGCGGACCTGCTCGAGGCGCGCGACGCGCCCTTCGCTATAGAGAGCCGCGACGGCATCGGCATTGCGGTGTGCGCGGGTTTCTCTATCCGCCGCCGCCGCGGCGCGCTGCCGGGCCGCGGCGAGGCTGAACCAGGCCGCCCGCAGCTCCCGACGTGCGGTCGACAGCGCCTCGTCGCGACTCCGCCCGGCGGTGCGCAGGCGCGCCGTCGCAGCTTCGATCCTCGGCCCCCTCCCGGGCCACGGCAGGGGGACCAGGACCGAGGCGGATTCCCGGGCGGTGATCGAGTTGGTGGTCATCGAGAGCTCGAGATCGGGAATCGTGCGCGCCACGCGGACCGCCGCCTCGGCGGCCGCCTCGCCGGCGCGCGCCGCGATGATCTCCGGTGCCCCGTCGGCGCTGGCGACCGCCTCCTGGAGCGTGACGGAGCGTGCGGCCTGGTCGTCGGCAACGGTCAAAGTCCCGGGCATTTCGAGCACCATCTGGATCGCCGCCGCCAGGAGGATTGTCCCGCACCGTGCCGGTCGCCTCGTGATCAGGATGGACTCCTTACAGGTGGTGTGCTGCGCGGGGATGCGCGGGCCGCACATCGCCCGACAGCAGGATGGAATCTAATCGTCGAGCCTGAACGGGGCCTTAACGGAAAGAGCAGGGCGGGCCGGCACGCGTAGGGTCGTTTTCTTCCATCCCTACATGCTTCCCCGGATGGCCATCCCGCTTCGCGCCTCTTAGGATCCGCCGCGTCACCGACAACGAACAGAACCCACTTGGTTGGAGGAAGGGCATGAAGCGTATCTCCCTGCCGTGGGGAAGCGTCTTAATCGAGGCCGATTCCCCCCGCCGGTACGAGTTGCTGCTCGAGTCCATGGACGATTCACTGCGGCGACGCTGCTACCTGCGTCTGGACTTCGACCCCGGTGAATGGACGCTCACCCTGAAACCGCACGAGTTTGTGGTGTGCGACGCGTGCGGCCAGGAGAATGGCTGCGTCAACTCACGGGAGAATCTGTCGTGCGGCTGTCGCGAGCGGCGCGAACTCACCGTGATCGCGCATCTCCCCGGCCGAGAGACGGCGATCCAGCCGCGTGGGGATACCCGAAGCGAGCGCGGAGGCATCGTGCAGGTCGCCGCATGGGGCAAATCTCGGAGACAGGGCTGACGCAGACGCCTGAGCGGGTCGGCTCGGATCGGCGCCGCCGCCGTGCACGACCTGGGAGCACCTGTCGCTCTCTTATACGTCGATCAGGCCGCGGCGGATGGCGTAGCGGACGAGTCCGGCGGCATGGTGGATGTCGAGCTTCGACATGATCTGCGTCCGGTGCGACTCGGCGGTCTTCGGGCTCACCCCCAGAAGGACGGCGATGTCCTTCGTGGTCTTCCCTTCGGCGACGAGCTGCAGGACTTGGCGCTCGCGCGGGCTCAGGGGATCGGGAGGTAAGTCCGCATTGGTGAGGTAGGCCTCGACGACGACCCGCGACACGCCGGGGCTCAGATAGACCGCCCCGCGCGCGACCTCTCGGATCGCCTGGATGAGATCGAGGGCCGCCTGGATCTTCAGGACGTAGCCGCTGATCCCGTTCCGCAAAGCCTCCAGGACAAACGCGTCTTCCGTGTGCATGGTGAGGAGGATCACCCTGGTCCGGGGAGATGCCCGGCGGATCTCACGCGCAGCGTCCAGCCCGTTGAGGCCCGGCATCACCAGGTCGAGGATCGCGACGTCGGGATGGACCCGCCCGGCTACGCGGACCGCCTCGAGCCCGTCGCCGGCCTCGCCCACGATCCTGAACCCCTCGTTCTCCAGCATCGCCCTCAAACCCTGACGCACCATTTGATGGTCGTCAGCGAGAAGAACCTGGATCGGCATCGTGCACCCCTTTCGGGCGCAGGTGGCGGCCATCGAGGCCCATCAGAGGAAAATATACGAATACCTGCTGCGCAGCCATCGGATCATCACCTGAGACGGGCGGAGCAAAAGCCCTACATCGTCCACCGGAGCGCCATCCTCGTTGCCACCATCGCCCTCAAACCTTCGCCCCTCGTCTTGACGACGACGGGCGCATCGGTATAGCGTCACTCCTATAAACAGGCGACCCATGAACGAGACGGAGCCCGGCAGGAGCGGCGAACATCGAAAACGCCGGACGTCGCGCCGGAACCCGAGGCCGTCGTCGCCCCTGAGGGCCCAGGCGGCCGACGCGACGCCCGATCCGGCGCGAGAGCCATTTCCGATCGTCGGCATCGGGGCGTCGGCGGGTGGGCTCGAGGCGGTCACCGAGCTCCTCAGGCACCTCCCGACCGACACCGGCATGGCCTTCGTGTTCGTCCAGCACCTGGACCCGACGCACGAGAGCCTTCTCGGCGCGTTGCTCGCCAAGACAACCACGATGCCGGTGGTCCAGGTCACCGAGGGCAGCATCGTCCAGCCGAACCACGTCTACGTGATCCCTCCCAACGTGGACATGACGATATCGGCAGGCATTCTGCGCCTCAAGCCCCGCAGCGAGGTCCGCGGCCAGCACATGCCCGTCGATGGCTTCCTGCGCTCACTGGCCCGGGACCAGAAGAGCAGGGCGATCGGGATCATCCTCTCCGGGACGGCCTCGGACGGCGCGGCCGGGATGAGGGAAATCAAGGCCGAGGGAGGGATCACGTTCGCCCAGAGCGAGGACTCGGCACGGCACGGCGGCATGCCGCACAGCGCGGTCGCCGCGGGAGCCGTCGATTTCATTATGCCCCCCGAGCGCATCGCCCTGGAGCTTTCGCGTATCGTGCGCCATCCGTACGTGCGTGCCACAGCGCCGGTGGGGGAGGATTTGCTCGAGGAGAACAAGGGCGTCCTCGACCGCATCTTCCTCGCCCTGCGCCGCGCGTCCGGCGTCAATTTCGCGCTCTACAAGAAGAACACCATCCAGCGCCGTATCAAGAGGCGGATGGTCCTGCACCGGATGGAGCGGCTGGAGGACTATCTGTCGTTCATGAAAGACAAACCCCAGGAGGTCCAGGAGCTCTACGAGGATCTCCTCATCGACGTGACCGGCTTCTTCAGGGATCCGGAGGCGTTCGAGGCCCTCAAGACCATAGTCTTCCCCAACATCCTCAGGTCCCGGACGGAGGAAGAGTCTATACGCGCCTGGGTGCCGGGATGCTCGACCGGAGAGGAGGCGTACTCCATCGCCATCGGCCTGACGGATTTCCTTGGCGACAGGATGCCCGGTGTCGCGGTCCAAATCTTCGCCACCGACGTGAGCGAATCGGCGATCGAGGCGGCCCGCTCCGGGATCTATCGGGAGAACATTCTCACGGACGTGCCGCCCGATCGCCTGCGTCGCTTCTTCACGAAGGTGGATCGCGGCTATCAGGTCAGCAAGTCGATCCGTGACCTGTGCATCTTCGCGAGACAGGATCTGACCCGGGACCCGCCCTTCTCCAGGCTCGACCTCATCAGCTGCCGCAACGTGCTCATCTACCTCCAGACGGAGCTGCAGAAGCAGGTGATGCCGATCTTTCACTATGCCCTGAAGCCGACCGGGTTTCTCTGGCTCGGGAGCTCGGAGTCCATCGGCAGCTTCGCCGAGCTGTTCACCCCCGTGGATCACAGGCACCGGATCTACGCCAGGAGGGCGACCCCCTCGCGCCTGAACTTGAGCTTCGTCTCCAACGAATACGCCCTCGTCAAGGCGGACACCGGCGAGGCCGTCGCGCGCGCCGGCCGGGGCCCGGACCTGTTCCGGGAGGCCGATCGGGTGGTGATGGCCCGGTATGCCCCGGCGAGCGTCCTGATCAACGAGAACCTGGACATCCTGCAGTTTCGAGGCCAGACGGGTGGCTATCTGGATCCGGCGCCCGGCCAGGCGAGCCTCAATCTCCTGCGCATGGCCCGCGAGGGTCTGGCGCTCCACCTCCGCGCCGCGGTTCAGAAGGCCAGGAAGCGGGACGAGCCGACTCGCATCGAGGGGATCGCCCTCCGGAGAGACGGGAAGTCCAGAACGATCGGCATCGAGGTGATCCCGCTCAAGCTCCAGCCGTCGGCGCAACGCTTCTTCCTGGTGACCTTCGAAGAGGCGCCGGGGTCGAGGCCGGCGGGGATCGTCAAGAAGGCGCCCCGGGAGACGAGGTCAGCCCAGGATCGCGGGGCGGCACGTCTCAGGAGGGAACTGGCGGCCGCCCGTGACTACCTCCAGGCGATCATCGAAGAGCAGGAGGCCACCAACGAGGAACTGAAATCCGCCAATGAGGAAATCCTCTCCGCCAACGAGGAGCTGCAGAGCACGAACGAGGAGCTGCAGACCTCGAAGGAAGAGATCCAATCGGCGAACGAAGAGCTCAGCACGCTCAACGAGGAGCTGCAGAACAGAAACACGGAGCTGGGCCAGACCAACAACGACCTGACCAACGTGCTCAACAGCGTCAACATCGCCATGGTGATACTGGGGCCCGACCTCCGGATCCGCCGCTTCACCCCCATGGCCGAGAAGATGTTGAACCTGATCCCCGGCGACGTGGGGCGGCGGATCACCGACATCAAGCCAAACGTCGCCGTACCCGACCTTGAAGGTTTGATCGTCGAAGTCATGGATTCGGTCAGCGTCCGCGAGCGCGCCGTGCAGGACCGCGAGGGACGCTGGTACTCGTTGCGCATCCGTCCCTACAAGACAACCGACAACAGGATCCACGGCGCCGTTCTGGCGTTCGTGGACATCGACGACCTGGAACGCAGCCTGCAAAGGATTCAGGAGTCCGAGAATCTCGCCCAGGCGATCGTCGAGACGGTCCGTGAGGGGCTCCTGGTCCTCGACCGGGACCTCCGGGTGAAAATGGCCAACCGGACGTTCTACGAGATGTTCCAGGTCCCGGCCGGCGAGACCGAGGGCCGTCACCTCCACGAGCTGGGGCGGGGCCAATGGAACATACCCCACGTCCTCGAGAAGCTCCGGGGCGTGACCGTCGCCAACACCGGGTTCGAAGATCTCGAAATGACGGCCGAGTTCCCCGGTCTCGGGCGAAAGACGGTGGTGATCTCCGCCCGCGGAGTCGAACGGGGCGGCGACCTGACGAACACGATGCTTCTCGCCGTACGGGACATCAGCCGGCGCAAGCGGACCGAGCTGATCGTGAAGGAGCTGTCCGGACGACTCCTGCAGCTGCGCGACGAGGAGCAGCGGCGGATCGCCCGGGAGCTGCACGACAGCACCGCCCAGAGCCTGTCGGCCCTGGCGATGAACCTGGCGCTGGCGGAGAAATACTCCGAGGACCTGCCGCCGCAGGCGCGCGCGGCGCTCGCGGAGAGCCGGTCCCTGGCGGAAGGGTGCGCGCGCGAGCTTCATGATCTCGCCGCCCTCCTTCACCCGCCGCTCCTGGACGAAATCGGCCTGCTCTCGGCCGTGAAGTGGTTCGCGGACACTTTCGCCCGGCGCACCGGCATCCAGGTGAAACTCGAGAGCTCGATCGAGCCGGGGATGCTGCCGATCGAGATCAGAACGACGCTGTTCCGCATCGTCCAGGAGAGCCTGACCAACATCCAGAGGCACTCGGGGAGCTCGAGCGCGTGGGTCCGGATCGAGCGCGTTCCCTTCGGCGTCGAGGTGTCGGTGCGTGATGAGGGCCGCGGTATCCAGGATCAGGGGCATTCCGTCGATTCGATGCCGGCCGGCGTGGGCATCATCGGAATGCAGGAGCGTGTGAGACAGGTCGGGGGGGTGCTCGACATCGCGTCCGGGCCAGGGGGCACCACCGTCAAGGTGCGTATTCCGCTGACGGCGGACGCCTCGTGACCCCGTCCGTCAGGAAGGAGCGTGAGGTGGGATCTCTTCGCATCCTTGTCGTGGACGACCACGAGGTCGTCCGACGCGGTGTGAAGGCTTTGATCGAGAGCCATCCCGACTGGCGGGTGTGCGGCGAGACGGGGGACGGCCGGGAGGCGGTCCTTAAGGCGAAGGAGCTCCAGCCCGATGTGGTCGTCCTCGACGTTACGATGCCCGGATTGAACGGCCTCGACGCGACCCGCCAGATCCGGAATGTGGCGCCGAAGACCGAGGTGCTCGTCCTGACCATGCATACCTCCGAGGACCTCGCGCGAGAGGTCCTGTCTGCAGGAGCGCGGGGCTACATCCTGAAATCGGACGCGGGGCGCGACCTGGTGAACGCCGTCGAGTCCGTCGCCCGGCACAAGCCGTTTCTCACCTCCCGGATCGCGGAATTGGTTCTGGACTCGTTCCTGCAGTCGGCGCCGAAGGACGGGCGACCCGCGGCGGTCCGCGAGCTGACCGATCGCGAGCGCGAGGTCGTGCTGCTCCTTGCGGACGGCAAGACCAACAAGGAGGTCGCGGGCCGCCTCAACATCAGCAAGAAGACGGCGGAGACGCATCGCGCCAATATCATGCGCAAGCTCCGCCTCGACAGCCTCAGCGGGCTCGTCCGCTACGCGATCCGCAACCACCTGGCGGAGCCCTGATCCTCCGCGTCCGAGGGCCCGCCGCTCCCTGATCCGTCCCGCCGCCGCAGCGCAGCCCGCTCCCTCCGGCTCTCCCTCCTACATGGGATTTCCCCAGAAACTGCGGATCAATCCGGATTTGCCGGGTAGCGCCAGAGAGGTAAACAGGATGCGCATCGGGGGTGCCGCCTTTGACGGACAGGGCGCACGCAATGAACCATTATGATCCCGCATTGCAGGATCACCGCGTAGGGTGCATCTACTGCCACGGCGTGTTCGATCTGTTCGCAGCTGCCTGGTGCAACCACCTCGGTTCTTCCCACCTGTCGAAGATGTGTCCGCACTGCGCGCACTGTCTCTGCGACCATCCGATGTACGGGAATGCCGATCTGTGGAAGGACGCCCCGGCAGCGTTCCAGAGGCAAGGGTTCCGGAGACTGTTCGTGCTCTACCTGTGAAGAGGTCCGCTCGCCGTCCTCTTCGGCCCGGCACCCGTCAACGCTGCTACCACGGGAAATATCTCATCATCACATCGTGGTCGCCGGCGGGAACGGGGACCGCGCGGAAGGCGTAATCGGCCCTTATGATCGGCGCCGCCCGGCCGTCCACCGTCGCGGACCATCCGGGAACCAGGGCGTCGTTCAGCACCAGGTATCCGCCCGCGCCGGTCACATGGATCGCCAGCTCGCTCCCCGTGTCTCTGTGGATGATGGCCGTGCGCGCCCCGGCAGGGGAGCCGGGCCCGGCTTCGCCGGCGGCTGGTCCCGGAGACGCCGCCGGGATTGCGTCGGCCTGCTCGATCAGCGTCGTGCGGAAGAACAGGTCATCGGGACCGCGCCGGACCGCCTCGATGAAGCCGGCGTTGTCGCGGTATACGGTGGCGGCCGGCACGACGCGGGCCCGGGGAACGGCCAGGAGGTTCCGGAACACGCGCAGGGGGCGTTCCATGCGTCCCGGCTGGACCGCGACCGCACGCAGGCGCGCGTCGCTCAACGGTCTGTGCGTGGCCAGGTGCGTGGCGCCGGCGGCGCCGAGGAGCATCAGCTTCTCCCGCAGCGGCGCTTTGTCGAGCAGGTAACCGAGCCGGGCGTAATGGAGGGTGGTGAAGACCTCGATGTCGATGTTGAACGCCAGATCGATGCTGTAGCTCGCGGCCGCATACACCTGAAGAGTCTGTCGCTGCCACTGGAAAAAATCGATCGCGGTGAGCGGCGGATCGACGAATACGTCGTCGACACTCCAGGGCTCTTCGATGTACAGACGATTGTGCCCCTCCGGATCGTCCAGCACCGCGCGCGCCGCGGCAGGGACCACGCGATAGAAGCTCTCCGGGGCGACCGGAGCCAGGCGCGGGTTCGCCTGCGCCAGGTCGGCGGTCACGAGGACGGCCGCCACCCAGCCCAGGACGGCGGCCGCCCGGGGTCGCCCGCCCCATTTCGCCCGAGCGCGAAGCGCGAGGGCCGCGAAGAGTCCAAGCAGCGGCAAGGCCGAGCGGGTCGAGCCCTGCACCAGGGCGGTGCGGACCAGCCGGGTCAGCGGGTCGATCTCATGCGCATACTGCGGCGGGAGCAGCGCCAGGCCCGCGAAGACACGGTCGAGGCCTGCCGTTGCCGCCGAGGCCACGAGCGCGGCGATCGCCAGGACGGCGAGCGTGATCGACACGACAGCCGTCGAGAGGCGCCGCTCACCGGACGCGGGCGCGGCCGTGAACACCCCCACCCCCCGCCCCGCCATGAGCGCCACGCCCAGCATGGCGGGCGCCAGCCACTTCACGGGATGACGCAGGGCATCGCCGCCGGGCAGACGCACGAGGATGTGGTAGAACGGCCCGTATCGTCCCAGCGCCAGGAGGAGGAGGATCCCCATCCAGAGTTGAAGCAGACGCTCCCGCCGCCTGGACCCGATCGCTCCCGCGGCGGCCAGGGCGATCACCAGGCCGCCGAGATAGAGTCCGGCGAACAGCTCGTGGTCTCTGCCCGGAACCAGGGCCTTGCCCCAGAAGCCGGGAAGCCCGCGCAGAGTGGGATCGCCGAAGGCTCCAGGCACGAGGAACCCGAGGATTTCCAGGGGATGCAAGGACCACTGCAGGATCCCCTCGTCCTGGAAACCGGCGGCGCGCACCGAGGCGGGTAAATAGCGGAGCGTGGCGGCCAGAGCCGGCGAGGCCAGGACGACGCCCCCGGCGACCCCGCCGAGGAGCGCACCCAACCCGCGACGCCGTGAGCCCCGCTCCTCCCCCCAGCCCTCGCATTGAAGAATCGCCAGAAGTCCCACGCCCGCCAGGATGACGAACGGCTCCCCCGCCAGAATCATCATCGCGAGCACGAAGGCCAGGAACAGCGCCGCCACGACTCTCCCGCGCGGCGCGAGGCGCAGCCGCTCGCCCGCCAGCACCAGCCACGGAAGCCAGGCGGTTGTCCACGCGATGGCCAGCGAGGCGATGGCCGACACACTGAGCCCGCAGAAACCGAAAGCGACCGCCGTCACCCAGGCGCCCGCCGGTTCAATTCTCCAGAGGCGGGCCAGGAACCAGGCGCCGATCGCTCCCCAGAGTATGTGGGCGAGCGCCAGAAGCGTCAGCAGGCGCGCGACCGACCAACGAGTCGCGAGGCGGAACAGGATATTGGGCGGATAAAGAGCCGCGTGCAGCGGATTGGCGAGGACCGGTGATCCGTTTCCGAACCGCGAAGTCCACAAGAGCGACCCGCCGGGCGGCGTGCCCCGGGCCTCGATTCCTTGACGCAGGGCCGACCGCTGCGGCTCGAACACCTGGCTGAAGTCGGAGTCGACGAACACTCCCCCGGCCAGCGCCTGGTAAAAGACCAGCGCCGTGAGGAGGACGAGCGCCGCCACCGCAAGCGGAGCGGTCCACGCTGATGCGGGCCGCGGAGAATCCTGCCGATCCAGTGCGGAATGGTCAGCGGGTCGGGGTGACGTCATGCGTTCGTTCAGGATCATCGGCCGTCCTCCGGGCCGGCCGGGCGGATTGTAGCGCACTCCGTCCAAATCGGGGGCCCGCGGCGGTTGACGGCGCCGCTTCCGGGAATAACTTTGGGTTCGCGGAGGTGAGCCGATGGATGCGCGCAGCGCTGGGGATTACAAAATCGAACCGGAGTTCCTGGGACCGCTCGGTGACCGGCCTCTGGTGGAGCAGGCGGGGAAGTCGTCCCCCGATGACCTGTTCCCCGGCGCCTCGAAGTTCCTGAGCGGCCGGCAGCAGCGCAAGCGCCGCGAGCAGTGGAACGCGGTCCGCCCGATGGTGAAGCGCCTCCTGCAGCCCGGCGAGCACATCCTGCATGTCGTCTACGCGACCCAGGTCCCGCCCTTCCTGCACTCCATCGGCCTCGGCCACTTCGTCCTGGCCTACCACCAGGTCGTCCTCGTCTTCACTGATCAGCGAATCGTCGAGGCTCTCCTGAACTTCCGGGCCAACGGACCGGGCACGCGGATTCGCTCGTACGCGTACCGCGGCCTCGGCGGTCTCAAGCTGTCGTTCGGCAAGCTGACCGCGGTCCCGGCGCAGGGGAAGAAGCAGGGATGGAGGATCCGGTTCGGCGGCGACAAGAAGCTCCTGAATCTTCTGCTTCCCAAGCTGCAGACGCGGCTCCTTGCCGAGGGGGCCGCGCACGCGCAGGCTCAGCCGCTCTGGCACTGCCCGCAGTGCGGCGCCGCCGTGCCGCCGGCGCCGGAGTCGTGCTCCGGCTGCCGCGTCCGGTTCCGGTCGACGCGGCTCGCGACCCTGCTGTCCCTCGCTTTCCCGGGGGCAGGTCTCTTCTACCTCGGCTATCCCCTCCTGGGGACGCTCGACTTCCTGGGCGAGGCCATGCTCTTCGCCGTGTGGCTGGCCATGCTCATGGGTTCGTCCGAGTCGGACGGGATCGGTCCGGCCCTCGCCATCGGTGCGCTGTTCCTCTTCCTGACCAAGATCGAGAGCATCCACGTCGGGCAGGTCCTCGGGGCGCGCTCGATCCCGGAGCCTGAGGGGCGGCGCGAGCGGGTGCGCAAGATGGGCCTCGCGGGCGGAGTGCTGTCGGTGCTCCTGGTGGCCGGCGCCTTCCCGCTGGCGGCGGCCGCCCGTCCGCGCCTGGAGCGCGATCTCGATGTTTCGACCGCGGACGGCGCGTGGAGCGGCAGCCGCAAGGCGGCCGACTGGGAGTTCTTCAAGGACAACCATGACGCCCGCTCGCAGTGGACCCACGCTCGGACCGGCGCGCGCCTCACGGTCTTCGCCCATCCGCAGAGCCTGCTCGACGATCAGGAGCAGTTCCACCGCGACTACACCGCCGAGATGGAGAAGCGGGAGTTCAGAACACTCGTCGACGACGGGAAGATCCCGGCGCCATTCCACGGGTTCCGCTACGTCGGCGAGAAGAAGGCGAAGACCGGCGAGCAGATCGCCGTGCTGGCCTATTTCCTGTACGACCAGGACGGCCACGACGTGCACGAGGTCACACTCGCGGTGCCGCGCGAGGACGCCGAGGCGGGGGACGCCCTGGTCCAGGACTTCCTGCACCACACCCAGTTCATCGACGCGGTCGCGCCCCAGCGCTAGGCTGGTCTCAGTGCATCCCTGAGCCGCCCGACAGCTGCTTGACCAGCTCGCCGACGACCGCCTTGGCGTCTCCGAACAGCATCCAGGTCCTGTCCGAGAAATACAGCTCGTTGTCGATTCCGGCGAACCCGGGATTCTTGCTGCGCTTGATGGCGAGGACCGTCCGGGCCTTGTCGGCGTCGATGATCGGCATGCCGTAGATCGGGCTGGACTTGTCGTAGCGCGCCGCGGGGTTCACGACGTCGTTGGCTCCCACCACGAGCGCCACGTCGCACTGCGGCATGTCCGGGTTGATCTCGTCCATCTCCACCAGGTCGGTGTAGGGAATGTCCGCCTCGGCGAGCAGCACGTTCATGTGGCCCGGCATCCGCCCCGCCACGGGGTGGATGGCGAACCTGACGGTGATGCCGCGCTTCTTCAGCTGATCGTAGAGCTCGCGGACCTTGTGCTGGGCCTGGGCGACCGCCATGCCGTAGCCCGGGACGATCACGACGAGGCTGGCCTGCTCGAGAAGCTGCGCCGCCCCCTCGATCGTCTCGGTCTTGTAGACCTTCTGACCGGAGGCGGCCTTCACGGCCTCGACCTTGCCGAAGGCGCCGAACAGGACGTTGAAGAACGACCGGTTCATCGCCTTGCACATGATGACCGACAGGATCAGACCGCTCGAGCCGTCCAGCGCCCCCGCCGTGATCAGGAGCTTGTTGTCGAGCACGAAGCCCATCGCCACCGCGGACAGGCCGGCGTAGGCGTTCAGGATGGAGATGACCGTCGGCATGTCGGCGCCGCCGATCGGGATGATGAGCAGGACGCCGAACAGGAGCGCCAGGCCGATGATGACCAGGAACGCCGTGGCCGACCAGGGGGCCGCGGGGTTGAGGACCAGGGCCGCGCCGACGATGACGGCCAGGAGCAGGAGGCCTATGTTGAGCGCGTTCTGCAGGGGGAAGGTCACGGGCCGCTGGGGGATCCAGCGGATCTCCTGCAGCTTCCCCGCGGCCATCAGGCTGCCGGTGAACGTCAGGTAGCCGAGGATGATCTCGGCGATGATGGCGGTCATGCGGAACGGCGTGAGGTTGACCGGGGCCTCGCCCAGCCAGAGGAAATATTCCGCCGTGCCGACCAGGCCCGCGGCGAGCCCGCCGAACGAGTGGGAGAGGGCCGTCCGCTGCGGCACCGCCGTCAGGGGAACGCGCGACAGCGGCCACCCCACGATGAAGCCCAGGGCGATGGCGATGACGATCCAGACGTGGTGGACGATCACCTGGGGCTGCGCCCAGGTGGCGAGGATGGCGAGGAACATGGCCGCCACGCCGCCGTAGACGCCGCGGCGGGCCGTCTTCGGGTCGTTCATCCAGTGGAGCGCGAGGATGAACAGCGCCGTCGCCACCACGTAGGAGAGCTGGGTGAAGGCGACAATCATTTCCGGCCCCCGTCTCCCTTGAACATCTTGAGCATGCGGTCGGTGATCAGGAAGCCGCTGACGATGTTGGTCGTCGAGGCGAACAGCGCGATGGCCCCCAGGATGCGGATATGCAGAGGGTGCTCGGACCCTGTGACGATGATCGAGCCCACCACCGCGATGGCCGAGATGGCGTTGGTCAGGGACATGAGCGGTGTATGAAGGAGACGGGACACGCGCCTGATCACGCCGACCCCGATGAAGGTCGCCAGCATGAACACGAAGAGCATCGACCAGTAGTCAAGAGACGCGGACTCCGCGGCCGGGAGCGCGCCCGCGGTCGCGGGCGGAGGGAGGTCACCCGGCGTCTGCGCAAGCGCCACGGTGGCCGCCACGGCGCCGATCAGCGGAACGACCCGCCCTGCGATCTGCCGTCCGGACATACGTGTTCGCCTCCTTTCAAGATCAGTTGGGTGAAATGGGCCTAGACGCGGACCTTCTGCAGGGCCTCTTTCGTCCTCGAATGCAGGATTTCGCCCTCACGGGTGATGATCGACGCCTTCTGAATGTCGTCGGAGAGATCCAGCACGAACGACTTGTCCTTCGTGAACGTCAGGATGAAGGCGGCCAGGTTGCGCGAGAAGAGGAGACTGGCGTGAGTCGGCATGGTGGCCGGGAGATTCAGGGGAGCCATGATCCGGACACCGTTCACGAGGATGCTCTCCCCGAGCCGCGACACCTCGCAATTGCCTCCGCCGTCCGCCCCGAGGTCCACGATGATCGAGCCGGGCCGCATCCTCTTCACCATGGCCGCCGTGATGAGCTTGGGCGCGGTCACTCCGCCGATCAGCGCCGTGGTGATCACGATGTCGGCCAGGGCGCACTGCTCCGCGAGCAGCTCGCGCTGGCGGACCTTGTCCGCCTCCGAGAGCTCGCGGGCGTATCCCCCTCCGGCCGAGGCGCTCTCCTTCAGCTCCACGCCGACGTACTTGGCTCCCAGGCTCTCGATCTGCTCCTTCACCTCGGGCCGCACGTCGGTGGCGAACACGTTGGCGCCCAGCCGCCTGGCGGTCGCGATCGCCTGCAGCCCCGCGACCGCGGCCCCGATGATGAAGACCCTGGCGGGGAAGACGGTCCCCGCGGCGGTCATGAACATCGGGAAGTACTTGCCCAGCTCGGTCGCGGCCAGCAACACCCCCTTGTAGCCGGTGATGTTGGCCATCGAGGAGAGCGTGTCCATGGACTGCGCGCGCGTGGTGCGCGGGACGGCGTCGGTCGAGAACGCGGTGATCCGGCGGGCCGCCAGGGTTCGCACGACCTCGGGGTTCCGCAGCGGCATCAGGGACCCCAGGAGGATCGTTCCCGGCCGCATCCACGGGATCTCATCGCGTACCGCGCCGTCGGCCGCGGGCGGGTTCACGTGCAGAACGATATCGGCGGAGCCGACCATCGCCGCCGCGTCGGTCTCGACCGCGGCCCCCGCCTCGCGAAAGGCGTCATCCGGGAGGAAGGCCGCATCGCCGGCGCCGCTCTCGAGCGAGATGGCGTATCCCGCCTGGACCAGCTTCTTGCACGAGTCCGGCGCGAGCGCGACGCGACGCTCGCCCGGTCTCGTCTCCTTCGGAACGGCGATCCTCATTCCCGTCTCCTCGCCTCGGCCCGCGGCCCCGCCGGCCGAGGGATGCACGCTCACCCGCCTGCAGGCCCCGCCGTTTTCCGAGGCGTCTCCGCACCCTCGATGTCGTAGATGTGGAGTTCCTTGGATTTCAGGTAAATGTCGAACCAGTTGATGATGTGCTGCAGACGCTCCACGCGATGCCAGGGGCCGCCCGAGCGCGACAGCTCGTGCGACTCGCCGGGGAAGCGTACCATGACCACGGGGCGATGCAGATACTTCAATGCCCGGAACATCTCTTCACCCCCGGTCGCCGGCGGCGTCCGGTAGTCGGCCTCGCCTTCGATGAGCATGAGAGGTGTCCTGATTTCGCTGACGTAGCTCAGCGGCGAACGGGCGTGGAAGTCGTCGGCCTGCTCCCAGGGCGCGCCCCGGAACCAGGTGGGCTGGAACAGCGTGAAGTCGGCCGTGTACCACCATGCGGACCAGTCGGCGATCGAGCGCTGCGAGACGGCGGCGGCGAAGCGGGTGGAATGTCCGATCAGCCAGTTGGTCAGGACGCCTCCGCCGCTCCCGCCCGTGACGCCGAGCTTCGTCTCGTCGATGTAGCCGCGCCGGACGAGCTCGTCGATGCCCGCCAGCAGATCCCGGGCGTCGTCTCCCGGATAGCGGTACTGGATGATGTTCCCGAACTCCTGGCCATACGTCGTGCTGCCGCGGGGGTTCGGGTAGAGGACGACGTAACCCCGGGCCGCCATCGTCTGGAACTCGTGGAAGAAGTTGTACCCATAGGCGGCGTGCGGCCCGCCGTGGATGTCGAGGATCAGAGGGTATTTCCTGCGCGGATCGAAGTCGGGTGGTTTAAGCGCCCAGGCCTGGATCGTCCTGCCGTCGAAGCTCGTGTACCGGATCTCCTCCGGCTCCCCGAGCCTCAGCCCCGAGAAGAGCTCCCGGTTGACGTCGGTCAGCCGTGTGAGCGTGCCGTCGGCCTCGACGAGGTGGAGATCCCCGATGTTGGTGGGTGTCGAAACCAGGACCACGATGTGCGAGCCGTCGGGCGTGGCGGTCCAGCCCGAGACTTCCTGGTCTCCGCTCGTGACCATCCGCGTGCGCCCCTCCTTGACGTCGAAGCGTCGCAGATTTGCCGTGCCCTGATCCGACACGGCCGCGATGATGAAGCGGCCGTCCGCCGTCCAGAAGGGGGAGGGCCCGGCCCCTCCACGCGGGGCGTGCTGGTCGCCGATGATGCCGGACCCGGCGTCGCGATCGAGATCGGGTGCCATCAACCGCGGCCTGGAGTCCGGCGTCGTGTCCGACACGAACAGCCGGGGCTGATCGTAGGAGCGCGGCGGGCGGGTCACCGCCCCGACGAACGTGACCTGGCGTCCGCCGGGACCGAGGCGGAACGGCCCGACCACCCCCTCCATCGCCACGACGCGCGTGATCTCTCCGCCCGCCGCGGGGACCGCGTAGAGCGCCGAGGTCGGCAGCTCGTAATAGGGCTCGAGGTTGCGATCGGAGGTGAAATAGATCCGCGTCCCGTCGACGGACCACGCCGGAGGCCCTTCGTCGAAGGGACCGGTGGTGACCCGCTTCGGTGCGGTGGCATTGTCCGCTTCGGCCGGCACGGCGACCGTCCAGATATGAGAATGATGCTTCGGGTCGGCGTACCCCTCGCCGTCCTCCCTGTACACAGCCAAGGTGACGACCCGCACGTCGCTCTCGCGCTCGGCATCGCCGGATCCCTTCTTCTTCCCGGCACGGGTGATGTCCTCGTCGGTCGTGCCGCTCAGGAACGCCACCCTGCTGCCGTCCGGCGACCAGGCGGGAGCGCCGGCCCCCTTCGGCAGGGTGGTCAGCGGCCACGCCTCCCCGCCGTGTGCCGGCAGCACGTACAGCTGCGGAGGCTGCGGCTGCCCGCCGTCGTCGAGCGAGCGCGTGAAGACCAGCCGGCGGCCGTCCGGGGACCAGCGCGGGCCGGCGTCTCGAGGGCCGCCCGTCAGTCGCGCGGGCGCCTCTCCCCGGGTCGAGACCATCCAGATCTGCGTCTCGTAACCCTCCTTCTTCTCGTTCACGGTGACGCGCACGTACGCCGCGCGCGAGCCGTCGGGCGAGATCTGCGGGTCGGCGATCCAGACGAACCGGAAGAGGTCCTGCTCCGTGATCGGTCGCTTCTCGCCGGCCAGCGGAGCCGGGACGAGGCTCAAGAGCCACAGGCAGGGCACAATGATGAGGACCCTCGTGCGTCGCCGCATCTGCTCCTCCTCGGAAGGGCGGCATGTTACCCGACCACGGCGCGGACGCCTAGTGGCCATCGTCCGGCGGCGTGAGCGGCCACGGGCGCTCAGGGTACGATACGAGTATGAGCACGCTCCCCGATCGCCCCGCCGGCCCCCGCGTCTACACCCGCGCCGAGCAGAGGCACGCGCTCGCCGCGAGCTTCCTCGGTTGGACGCTCGACGCCTTCGACTTCTTCATCCTGGTGTTCATGATGGACCGCGTGGCCGCCGAGTTCCGCGTGACCAAGGGGGCGATCGTGGCCACACTGACCGCGACGCTGGCCCTGCGCCCGGTCGGTGCCGTCATCTTCGGCATGCTCGCCGACCGCTACGGCCGGCGCCGGCCGCTCATGGCCAACGTCATCTATTTCTCCCTCATCGAGTTTGGCTGCGGCTTCGCACCCAACTACACCGTCTTCCTGGTGCTGCGCGCGCTCTACGGCATCGGCATGGGCGGGGAGTGGGGGGTGGGAGCCTCGCTGGCGATGGAGATAGCACCGCGGCGCTGGCGCGGTGTGCTCAGCGGCATTCTTCAATCCGGCTACTCCATCGGCTACCTGATGGCCGCGGTCTGCGCGCGCCTGGTTCTGCCGGCCTGGGGCTGGCGTCCGATGTTCTGGCTGGGCGGTGTCCCGGCCCTGCTCGCCCTCTACATCCGCCTGCGCGTGCCCGAGTCCGAGGCGTGGCAGCAGAACCGCGCTCCCACCGTCGGCGCGATCCTGCGCGCGGTCGCCGGGCACGGCAGGAGCTTCGTTTATCTGATCGCGCTCATGACTCTGATGATGTTCCTCTCGCACGGGACGCAGGACCTGTACCCCGACTTCCTGAAGACGACGCACCTGCTGGCGGACGGCACGGTGTCCTCCATCGCCATCCTTTTCAGTGTAGGGGCGGTCCTGGGGGCGATCGTCTTCGGGCACTTCTCCGAGAGCGGCCGCCGGCGGAGCATGATGTTCGCCCTCGGGCTGTCTCTCGCGGTGATCCCGCTCTGGGCCTTCGGGCACAGCCTGCCCGTGCTGGCCCTGGGGGCCTTCCTGATGCAGGTGGGGGTGCAGGGGGCGTGGGGAGTGATCCCCGCCCACCTCAACGAGCTCGCCCCCGACGCGGCCCGCGGGCTGATGCCCGGGCTCGCCTACCAGCTCGGCATCCTGTTCGCCGCGCCCACGAACAGCCTGCAGTACGCCCTGGCCGGACGAGTGGGATATCCGGCGGCCCTCGCTCTGTTCGAATTCGTGGTGATCGTCTCGCTGACGGCCGTGCTGCTCTTCGGATCGGAGCGGCGAGGCCGCAGCTTCTTCGGGGAGCCGGAGCCCGGCGTGTCGAGACCCGCCGGCCCTCCATGACGATGGAATCGGGAGGAACGTGATGCATGCTCGAACGATCGGATCGGACGTCGTTCTGATGTTCGCCATGGCCGTGTCGTTGACGCTCGCGGGCGACTCCGGGCAGGCCCCTCCGGCGTCCGCCCCGCGTCCGCCGAAGGGCGCCGCGAAATCTCCCGCGCGCTCCGCTCTCCCCGCTGCCGTCCTGGACGCCTGCGACGCCGCGGCAACGCTCCTGAAGACGTTTCCCGGAGCGAGCGTCGATCGGCCGGATGGGCCGGTCGAGGATCCGCGCAGCACGAAGAAACGGCCGGGCTGCGGCGTCCACGCGCGCGGGACGTTTGCCGCGCTGAAGAACACGCCGCTGCCGGACGTCCGCCTGGGGACGTGGTTCGTCGAGCGCGGCTGGAAGGAGAACCCGGAATACGACGCCGACGGACCGGACGGCACGGCCTTCGGCTACGAGAGAGAGAAGGTGCTGTGCTTCGTGAGCGTGCATTGGGACGGCGGTGACGACAGCGACCCCGACGCTGTCCCGGAGGACTGGTCCGAGGTGCGCATCGGCTGCGTGGCGAACGGGCCGGACGCCCCGGGGAAGCCGTGAGCCGGCGGATGGCACGCATCACGGCGTGATTTGCCGGCCGGAATTTCCGGGTCTAGGATGCTGCCGTCGATCCCAGAAAGGGAGGAAAGCCATGGACCGCGGAACCGTCGTCGTCGGCGTGTTGTTGGCCTCTGTCAGTCTGGCGTTCACGGGAAGGGAGGACATGCGGGAGGACCTCTCGCGGGTCCCCAGGATCATCGCATTCGACAGGATGTATGGAGTGGACGGACCATTCATCGGAGACGCGAACCCGATTCGGGGGATCGTCGGCGACGAGGCGCCGTGGGTCATCGCCGGCTCCGTCCACGGAACTCTGGACGTGAACGGGCTCCTTCACCTCAGGGTGCGCGGGCTGGTCTTCGGCAACGATCCCCGCACGCCCCCGGGCGAGATCGGGAAAAACGACGAGCCGACGTTCCGGGCGACCGTGAGCTGCCTCACGGAGGAATCGGAGACTGCGGTCGGTACGTCCAACGTCACCACTCAGGGATTCCCCGCGACCGTCAGGGGGAATTCCGACATCGATGCGACTCTGGTCCTCCCCAACCCCTGCGTGGCTCCGATCGTGTTCATCCTGGCCGGGAGCGAGGACAAGTGGTTCGCCGTGACCGGTGTCGAGACCGAGCCCGCCCAGGGGGGACGGAATCCGGATCTGCGCCACTGAGACTCGGTTCAGCCTACACGGACGGCCACATCAGCCGGAACACCAGCCCGGTGAGCACGGCGTAGATCGTGCCGTCGAGGAGGGCGCGCGCGGTGTTGGACCAGGGCTGCCCCTTCCAGATCGAGTCGCTCATCTGCGACAGGGCATAGCCGGCGAAGGCGACCGTGCCGGTGATCCGCATGACGAGCATCCCGTCGTCGCCGGGGTGGAGCGTGTGGCGCGCGACATAGGCGGCGACGAAACTCACGAGGACGCTGAAGCCGAACCACAGAGCCAGGTGCTTCTGCAGAATCGGAGCCCCTTTCGGCAGGACGGTGATCATCGCGACCGGTCCCTTCTCGAATTTCGCCATGAACGCCGGGTCCTTCATCTGCTTGAAATCGGCGCAGTACGGCGTGTGGTAGAGACCCGGCGCGAGGTTCCCCTTCGCGAGCACCTCACGCACGGCTTCCTCGTTGGGCAGGGATTTCATGTCCGCCTTGTGGTACTTCAACATCATGTGGAGGATCGAGCTGGCCACGAAGACGACCACGGCGGAGACGATCACGGGGAGCCACAGGCTTCCGAACGGCATCGCAGCACCTCCCTTGCCGGAGCGGGGCCCGTCGCCCCTCCCGGGCGGCGGGAATGGTAGGTCAAGAGCGCCTCACTGGACAATGCGTCCCGCCGGATGGGGAGGGCGGGACGCCTTCGCGCGCGGGCGGTCAGGTGTCCCGGCGCACGGCGATCAGCAGGAGCATCTGCGCCAGGAACAGAGGCACAGCCAGGATCGAATACCAGAGCGCGCCGCCGGCGAAGACGAACAGGACCCACCAGGCCCAGCCGGCGCCGCGGGCGAACGCAAACGCCGCGCACAGCCAGGCGATGCCGTACCCGATGAGCGTCCATTTGGCCCGGGTGGACGAGGGTGGAGCGCCGAGCACCGAGGCGACCCTCGTCCACTCGCCCACCCTGCCGCCGTAGGCGCCGAGGCGGGGCTTCAGATACCCCCCGGTTCTCAGCGCCTGCGCCCCGTCGAAGGTGATCCAGCCCGCCTCGAGGACGACGAGCAGGATGACCGCGACCCGGAGCCCCTTCATGCGAAAAGCCGGAATCTCATGAAAAAACCTGTCACCCGGGGGCGCCTCCCTACGTCAGCCATGATGTCACGGTAGGATGGCGTCGGGACAGAGGCATGCCGCGCGGCGGCCCTCGGACCGTCGCCCGGGATTGACGAGGAGAGGCGCTCTTGATCGCGGCCCTGTTTTCGGCCCTGCACCTGCTGGCGCTCGGCATCGGGCTGGGATCGGTCTTCCTGCGGGGCCGGGCCCTGCGATCGAAGACGTTCGATCGTGACGCGATCCGAAGGGTGCTGGCCGCGGACAACGTCTGGGGGATCGCGGCGCTTCTCTGGATCGGCACCGGTCTCACACGCGTCCTCGCGGGATTAGACAAGGAGACCGACTTCTACGTCCACAATGGCCCGCGTGGCGCTCCTCGCCCGGATCAACGATCTCGAGGGCGCCCTGGTCGTGCTGATGGTCTTCGTGGCCGCGATGATGGCCCGTGGTCTGTGGCTGCTGACTTGATCCGGGATCGACATTCCTGCGTGCTATGATGGAGCTAACATGACAACCAGGACGGCCGGGATCGTCGCGGTGTCGGGCCGCGGCGAACCGGGTGCAACGATCATGGCTCCTGCCCCCCTCGCAGTCGCGCTCGGTCGCATCGCACAGGCTGTCTCCGGCGCCCTCGAGCTGAAGGACGTCTTCACGGGTGTCGCCGAAGCCGCGGCCACCGTCCTGCCGTTCGACATCATGGCGGTGGGTCGCCTCGAGGCGACGGACACGTGGACGGTGTATGCCATCTCCGGCAACACCGAGGATCTGCCGCGCACCCTCCGCACCGAGGATGTTTCTCCCGCCATCCGGGTGGCGCCCGGGAGCGTCATCCGCATCGACGACGCGGAGCGCGAGCTCGACCCGCGCCACGTCCTCGATCGCCTGCTGCTGGAGCGCGGTCTGCGGTCCGGCCTGCGCGCCCCCCTCGTCCGCGGCGAGACGCTCGCCGGCGCAGTTTCATTCTGGTCCCGGCGCCCCGCGGCTTTCACGGTCGAGCACGAGGCGGCAATCCGGCCGATCGCCACGCTGCTGGGACTGGCCCTCGAGCACGAGAGACTGTGGAGCCTCGACGCCGCGCGCCGGCGGCGCCTGGATGCCATCGACTCGCTGCTTCTGACGATGGCCGGGAGCCTTCACATCCGGGAGGTCTTCAACCGGGTCTCCGAGGTGGTGGGTCCGGTCCTGCCCCACGACCGTCTGGTGCTCACTTCGCTGAGCGCCGACCGCCGCGAGGTCACCGTGGACGCGGTCTCGGGTGAGCCGGTCGAGGGTCTCCCGAAGAAGATGAAGCTGGCGGAGAAATACATCGACCAGCCGCAGCCCGAGTACGTCCTGATCCGTGACGTCGAGGAGGAGCCGGACGACGGCTGCGGGCGCAACGCCTGGTGCCGCGCGCACGGGACCCGCTCGGTCCTCAAGATTCCGCTTCGGCTCGACGGCGGTCTCGGCGCGCTGATCTTCGCGTCGCGCACGCCGCGCCAGTACTCGGAGGAGGACGTCCCGGTGGCCCGCCGGGTGGCGGATCACGTGAGTCTTGCGCTGTCCCACCAGCGTCTGGCCGAGGAGGAGCGCAAGGCGGCCGAGGCGCGCGACCGGGCCGCCCGGCTCGAGCAGCGTGTGGAGGCGCTCAGGGACGAGCTGGAGACGAGCCGGGGCTACCGCCGCGTGGTCGGCGACTCGAGAAAGTGGAAGGCGGTCCTCACCCAGGCGACGAAGGTGGCGCCGACCGAGACGACGGTGCTGCTCACCGGGGAATCGGGGACCGGGAAGGAGGTCGTGGCCCGCTTCGTGCACCGCGGCTCGCCCCGCGCGCGCGGCCCCTTCGTGGCGCTCAACTGCGCCGCCCTGCCGGAGAACCTTCTGGAGTCCGAGATGTTCGGGCACGAGAAGGGGGCGTTCACCGGGGCGGTGGCGGCGCGGCCCGGCCGCATCGAGCAGGCCGCGGGGGGCGTCCTGTTTCTCGACGAGGTGGGGGAGATGACCCCTGCCGTCCAGGCGAAACTGCTGCGGGTCCTGCAGGAGCGCGAGTTCCAGCGCCTCGGCGCAACGCGGCCGATGAAGGCGGACGTGCGGATCGTGGCGGCGACCAACCGCGATCTCGAGACGGCCCTGGCCCGCGGACAGTTCCGCGAGGACCTCTATTACAGGCTGCGGGTCTTCGAGATCCGCCTGCCGCCGCTGCGCGAGCGGCGCGAGGACATCCTGCCGATGGCCGAGGCCTTCCTCGAGGAGATCGGACCGGCCGTCGGCCGCCCCGCCGCGGGAATCTCGCGCGAGGCCCACGAAGCGCTGCTCTCCTACCCGTGGCCCGGCAACGCCCGCGAGCTGCGCAACGCCCTCGAGCGCGCCACCATCCTGTGCGACGGCGGCCTGATCACGGTCGAGCACCTGCCGATCGGCGTCGGGCCCCCGACCCCCGCGCGCAGTCACGACGGCGCGGCCGAATCCTTCCCGTCCGGCGGCGTGAGCCTGGACGGTGTCGAGCGCGATCTGATCACCAAGGCGCTGCAGGAGTCGAAGAACAACCGCTCGCGCGCCGCGCGCCTTCTGGGCATCACCCGCTCGCAGCTCTACTCCCGGATGCAGAAGCACGGCCTGGGGGAAGGCTCCGCCGGGCCCCGTGGCTGATCCTCGGCCCGTTCTGGGATTCGCACCGCATTCCGGGTGGGCCGCCGTCGTGATCGTCGCCGGGGACACCGATAATCCGCTGGTCCTGACACGCAACCGCGTCGAGATGGCGGACCCCCGCCTGCCCGGATCGAAGCAGCCCTATCACGAGGTCGAGGAGCTTCCTGTGGACAAGGCCGAGGAGCGTCTGGCGCGCCTCCGCAGCAGCGCCGGGTCGATGGCGCACGAGGCGATCCGCGCCTTGATCGACGAGACCGTCAAGCGCTGGCCCGCGCCCCGGGCGGCGGGGATTCTCGATTCCTCGGGCCGGAAGGGGGACAGTCTCGCCGCCGTTCTCGCTTCGCACGCCCTGATCCACACCGCGGACGGAAATCACTTCCGCGACGCGCTGGCGGAGGGATGCCGGCGATGCAATCTCGCCGTCGTCCGGATTCGCCAGCGCGATCTGGTCGACCGTGCGGCTTCGAAGCTGCGAAAAACTCCGGCGCAGCTGGCCACGGCGGTCCGGGCGCTTGGACAGCCGCTGGGCGCTCCCTGGGGCGCGGATCAGAAATCCGCCGCCCTGCTGGCCTGGCTGCTGCTCGCCGGAAACTGAGTTCCAATCACCGTCCGGGTCGCACCCGCCGGAGAGGCTGGCCGATCTTGGCGCTGACCGGTTCCGCGCACCTGTCTGATTCCCCGCAATCCATCCCGGCCCGTTCCGTTGCCGGGCACCAATCGTAACCTCTGCAATGTGAGTCCGTTGTCTCGCTCACGCTCGATTTCGGGCGGCTTGGCACGCGGTGTGAAATAGGAAGAGGAGCCATGCAGACCATTCTCGACCGGATCCTGACGCTCAACCTGATCGGCACGACGCTGGTGTTCTACGTCGCGGCCCGGATCTACCTGCTGCCGCGCCTCGGAGACCTCGCTCCGCGCGCCGTGATGGTCCCGATTCTGCTGGTGCACTCGCTCCGGCACCTAGGGCTCATGTTCCTGACCCGCGGGGCCGTGTACCCGGGCATGCCTCCGCAGTTCGCGTATCCGGCCGCGCTGGGAGACCTCTTGACCGCCCTTCTCGCCTTCGCGTCCATTCCCGCGGTGCTCAAGGACTGGAACGCCGGACGGCGGCTGGTGTGGGTCTTCAACATCGTCGGGACGCTCGACCTGGTCGTCGCGATCGCGCTGGCGACCATCTACGGGGCTCCCGTCTCGATGGGCCCGGCCTACTGGATCCCGGCGTTCTGGGTGCCCGGGCTCCTGGTGACGCACTACGTGACGTTCATTCTCCTCCTCAGAAGTTCCCGCCACTGAAGCCAGTTCCCTCCGCAAGGGACCCCGGGCCGCTCGACGGCCCGGGGTTTCTAACGTTCGGGGGGTGCCGTGCGCCCGCTTCGCCGACGGTTTTCCCGCACCTGTCTGATTTCAAGCAGTCCCCGTTCGCGCACGGCCGATTCGGGGCGGCGGCGCAAGTGCCGCTCCGACAGCCTCTTGCCGGCCCGATCTCAGTGCTCCGCAGAGTTGGCACGAGTCGTGAAGTACGAACAGGCGCTGGAGGTGAGGACGATGTCGCAGCGAAACGTGGAGCAGGTGATAGGCCGGCTGGCGACCGACGAGGATTTCCGGCGCCGGTTCGAGACGGAGCGTGAGGCGGCGCTCCAGGAGCTGATCGGCTCGGGAACCGAGCTGACTCCCGTGGAGCTCAAGGCGCTCCGTGACCTGAACTTCTCCGCCTGCAGGCGATTCGCCAGATGCCTCGATCCCCGGCTCCAGAAGATCAGCTTCAAGAAGTTCATCCCGAGGAGGAACACCAAGTGAATTCGATACTCGTCAAGGCAAGCGCCGTCGTTTTCTGGGTCCTGGCACTCGTCGGTTGTGAAAAGGCCGCGGTCTCCGCGTTTCAGCGGCCGCCCGCGGCCGTCTCGGTGGCCGCGGCGGTGACGCGGGACGTGCCGGTCTATCTCGACGGGATCGGCAAGGTCGTGGCGCGCGAGATGGTCTCCATCCAGCCGCAGGTTTCGGGGCGCATCACGGAGATCCATTTCACGGACGGCGCCAATCTGAAGAAGGGGGACGCGCTGTTCACCATCGATCCACGGCCGTACCAGGCCCAGCTCGACTCCGCGGCCGGCAACCTCGCGCAGGCGGGGGCGGCGCTCGACTTCGCGCGTATCCAGCTGGCGCGCGGCGAGCAGCTCGTCGAGACGAAGGCGATTTCGCAGCAGGAGTACGACACACGGAAGAACGCGGTGGACGTCGCCGTGGCGCAGGTGCAGCAGGGGAAGGCGGCCGTGGAGAACGCCGGTCTCAATCACCAGTACTGCTCCATCCGCTCTCCCATCGACGGGCGCGCCGGTCGGCGGCTCGTGGACATCGGTAACGTCGTGACGGCCAACAGCGGCTCGTTGCTGACCATCCAGCGTCTCGACCCGATCTACGCCGACTTCACCGTCACGGAGAACGATCTGTCGGCGGTGCAGGGAAATATGCGGAGGGGGACGCTCGACGTCGAAGTGCGGCTCCCTGATGAGCCCGACAGCCCCCTTCACGGGGCGCTGACGTTCCTCGACAACGCCGTCCAGGCCGGGACGGGCAACGTCACCCTCCGCGCCACCATCCCGAACGCCGATCACCGCCTCTGGCCGGGGCGCTTCGTCAAGGTCCGCCTGGTCCTGTCGACGCTCCCGGGGGCCGTGCTGGTGCCCGCGACGGCGCCGCAGATGTCGGCCCGTGGCCAGTTCGTCTATGTCGTGAAGCCGGACGACACCGCCGAGCTGCGGCCGGTGAAGACCGGCCAGCGCCAGGGCGAGCTCGTGGTAATCGACCAGGGCCTGGGCTCCGGCGAACGGGTGGTCGTCAACGGCCAGCTCGGCGTGACCCCCGGAGGGAAGGTACGGGAAGAACCGAGCGCCACGGCCAGACAAGACCCCACGCCCGCGGGCGCGCGAGGTGAGTCATGAAC
Organism: Candidatus Dormiibacterota bacterium; assembly: GCA_035635555.1. Lineage (NCBI taxonomy): Bacteria > Bacillati > Candidatus Dormiibacterota > Candidatus Dormiibacterota bacterium. The sequence goes on along the minus strand of DASQAT010000001.1, from coordinate 60,877 downwards.
CTCTCCGAGCCCTTCATCCGACGTCCGGTCATGACCGCGGTCCTGACCGTCTCGGTCATCCTCTTCGGTGTCCTGAGCTATCGCGCGCTTCCGGTGAACGATCTGCCGGCGGTGGATTATCCGGTCATCCAGGTGCAGGCCGATTACCCGGGCGCGAGCCCGGAGACGATCGCGAACAACATCGCCACGCCCCTGGAGCGGCAGTTCATGCAGATCAACGGGTTGGAGCTGGTCACCTCCAAGAGCACGCAGGGGCACACCAGCATGACGCTGCAGTTCGCCCTGAGCAAGAGCATCGACGCGGCCGCCACCGACGTGCAGACGGCGATCACGCAGGCCACGGGCAGTCTTCCCGTGGACCTGCCGTCGCCGCCGACGTTCTCGAAGACCAACCCGAACGATCAGCCGATCATGTACATCGCCCTCACGAGCGACTCGGTCACCGCGGGACAGCTGTACGACTACGGCAGCACGCAGGTCGGCCAGAGGATCAGCATCCTGCCGGGTGTGTCGCGCGTGAACGTCTTCGGCACCAAGTCGGCGGTGCGTATCAAGGCCGACCCGTCGGCGATGTGGGCCAGGGGGATCTCGGTCGACGACCTGGCCGCCGCCATCAAGAACGGCACCTCCTACGCCGGTGCGGGACAGCTCGACGGGGCGGCCGGCACGGCGCTCCTGCGGCCGCGCGGGCAGCTGGAGGGGGCCGGAGCCTACGAGAACCTGATCGTCGGGGGGCAGGGGGGCGACCCGGTGTACCTGCGCGATGTCGCGCGGGCCGAGGACTCCGTCCAGGACGAGCGGATCAACATGAGGTTCTGGGTGCGCGGCTACCCGGTCCCGTCGGCGACCGTCGTCGTGGCGGTCAACCGCCAGGCCGGGGCGAACGCGGTGGAGGTGGCCCGGAGCATCAGGCAGGAGCTGCCGGTGATCTCCGCCGAGCTCCCGGGCTCGGTGCGGGTCACGCCGATCTACGACCGCTCGCAGTCGATCGTCCACTCGGTCGGCGACGTCCAGGCGACGCTCCTGATCGCCTTCGTCCTGGTCGTGCTGGTGATCTTCCTGTTCCTGGGGCGCGCCACCGACACGCTGATCCCGGCCGTGGCGCTGCCGCTGTCGCTCCTGCTCACCTTCATCGCGATGCGGCTCCTGGGGTACAGCCTCGACAACCTGTCGCTGATGGCCCTCACGCTCGCCATCGGCTTCCTGGTGGACGACGCCATCGTGTTCCTGGAGAACACGGTGCGGCGTCTGGAGCGCGGCGAGACGGTCCTCGACGCGACCCTCAACGGGGCCCGGGAGATCAGCTTCACGATCCTGTCGATGACGATCTCGCTGGCGGCCGTGTTCATCCCGCTGGTCTTCATGACCGGCCTCGTCGGGCGGATCTTCCGCGAGTTCGCCGTCACGATCGTGGTGGCGATCTTCGCCTCCGGGCTGGTGTCGCTGACCCTGACGCCCCTGATGTGCGCCAGGATGCTGAAGGAGCGCGGCGAGGGATCGAAGAAGACCTGGATGGAGCGGGTCATCGGCGGGGCCGAGAAGCGGGTGCTCGCCGGCTACGGGGCGTCGCTCTGGTGGTTCCTGCGGCATCGCTGGGTCTCGGCGATCGTCTGGGCCGCCTGTCTCGCCGGCACGTTCCTGCTGTTCACGGCCATCCCCAAGGCCTTCCTGCCCCCCGGGGACAGCAGCGTCGTCTTCGGCGTGTTCATCGGCAAGGAAGGCTCCTCGCCGGAGCAGATGCACGCCATCCAGGACCGGGTCGACGACGCGCTGCATCAGGACCCGAACGTCCTGATGGACTTCACGATGACGGGGAACAGCAACTTCGTCGCCTCGAACCAGGGGATCACCTTCACCTTCCTGAAGCCGGCGGCGGCGCGCGGGCCGATCGCCGTGGCGGCGGCGCAGCTGATGGGAAGACTCGGGGGCATCCCGGGCGTCTTTCCATTTCTGCGTCCCTATCCTGTCCTCGAGATCAGCACCGGGGCGACCAACCAGAACCAGGGGCAGTACGCCTACACGGTGTCGGGCGTCGACTCGGACGAGGTGTACGACGTGGCGTCGAAGCTTCTCGGCAAGCTCCGGGAGTTCCCGGGCTTCCTGACGCTCTCGTCCGACTACTTCAACAACACCCCCAACCTGGACATCGACATCAGGCGGGACCAGGCGAAGACCTACGGTGTGTCGGAGACGCGCATCCTGGCCCTCCTGCGCAACGCCTACTCGCAGAACTACCTCTATCTCATCAAGAAACCGGAGGACCAGTACCAGGTCATCCTGGAGGTCGAGGACGCCGCGCGCGCCAGGCCCGAGGACCTGTCGCTCCTCTACATCAAGTCGGACGACGGGAAGAACCTCGTGCCGCTGCGCGAGCTGGTCACCTGGAACACCACGCTCGGCCCGCAGGCCGTGAACCACCTGAACCAGTTCACGAGCGTCACGATCTTCTTCAACCTGAAGCCCGGCGTCGCCATCGGCGACGCCACCGACTTCATCCGCTCCGCCGCCGCGCCGCTGGTGCCGCAGACCCTGCGCGCCGGTCTGCAGGGGGAGGCGCTGACCTTCCAGGACACAGTGAAGAGCCTGACCCTCCTGATGGCGCTCGCCGTGTTCGTCATGTACGTCATCCTGGCGATCCTCTACGAGAGCTACGTCCATCCGCTCACGGTGCTGTCGACCCTCCCCACGGCGCTCGTCGGCGGCCTCCTGACGCTCTACCTGTTCGGGGAGCAGGCCTCGCTGTACGCGTTCGTCGGCATGTTCATGCTGATGGGGATCGTCAAGAAGAACGGAATCATGATCGTCGACTTCGCCCGGCAGCGGGTGGCGGCGGGGGAGACGGCCGAGCGCGCCATCCACGACGCCAGCATGGACCGCTTCCGGCCGATCCTCATGACGACGCTGGCCGCGGTCATCGGGGCCCTCCCGATTGCGCTCGGCTACGGGGCCGACGGCGCCTCGCGCCGGCCGCTCGGGCTCGTGATCGTCGGCGGGCTCGTCGTGTCCCAGTTTATCACGCTGTACGTCACTCCGGTCATCTATCTGTACCTCGAGCGGTTCCAGGAGAGCGTGCTCGACCGCGTGTCGTTCCTGCGCGCCGGGCAGGCGTGGCTCCCCGGCGCCGAGCCGGTCCGGCAGGAGGTGGGGGAATGATCAGACTGCTGATGTCGCGCGTCCGAAACTTGAGGAGCGAGATCGCGATCGCGGGGGCGCTGGCGGCGACCGCGCTCGTCATCGTTGCGGCCCTCGCTCTCTTCGTGATGGTCGGCCGATTGTCGCAGCGAAGGGCCGAGGCGGGGACGACGTCGATGCTGCAGTCGCTTCCGGCGGGCACGCCCGCGGGCCCGGAAGGAGGGGAGCGGACATGAGACGCCTCGTTGCGATCGCGGCTGTGACACTCACGGGTGCTCTCGTCACCGGTTGCGCCGTGGGGCCGGAATACACCAGACCTCCCGTCACCACACCCGATCAGATCCGGGGGGACGAAGCCGCGACCGCGGCCGCCTCCCTGGCCGACCGGGCCTGGTGGGAGATCTTCCAGGACGACGCCTTGAAGGGATTGATCGACGAGGCGCTCCAGAACGGCTACGACGTGCGTCTCGCGGCCTGGCGTGTGGAAGAGGCGCGGGCGAGCGCCGGGATCGTCCGCTCCGGATTCGACCCCGCGATCCAGGCGGACGGCGGCTGGTCGCGCAGCCGGCAGTCGCTCGGCTCGACGCTCGGCACAGCACCGGTGAACCTCTATGACGTCAATCTCGGCCTCACCTGGGAGATCGATCTCTGGGGGCGCATCCGCCGTCTGAACCAGGCGGCGCTGGCGGAGTACATGGCCACCGAGGAGGCGCGCCGGGGCGTCCTGCTGTCGCTCGTCTCCGATGTCGCCACCAGCTACTTCGAGCTGCGCCAGCTCGATCTGCAGCTCGACATCGCCCGGCGGACCGCGGGGGCGTTCAAGGAGACCTACGACCTGTTCGACCGGCGCCTGCAGGCGGGGGCGGCGTCCGCGCTCGAGACATCCAGCGCCCAGGCGTCTTTGTCCTCGACATCGGCGAGCATCCCGGACCTCGAGCGGCAGATCGCGGCCCAGGAGAACCGGATCGCCCTCCTCCTGGGGCGGCCCCCGGAGTCGATCCCGCGCGGGACTCTCCTCAACGATCAGCTCCTGCCCGCGGAGATTCCGGCGGGTCTGCCGTCGGACCTGCTGGAGCGCCGCCCCGATCTGCGCGGGGCGGAGCAGCGGCTCGTGGCGGCCAACGCCGAGGTCGGCGTCGCGGTGGCCGACTTCTTCCCCGCCCTCAGCCTGACCGGCGCCTTCGGCGGCGTGTCGCGCCAGGTGTCGGATCTGTTCGGCGACGGGCGGACCTGGTCGGTCGGAGGCGGCTTCCTCAGTCCCGTCTTCCAGGGGCGGCGTCTCAAGAACGAGCACCGCGCGGCCCTGGCCCGGTGGGAGGAGGCGAAGGTTCAGTACGAGCGCAGCGTCACCGGCGCGTTCGAGGAAGTGGCGACTGCTTTGGTTGCGTACCAGAAGCTCGCCGCAGCCGAGAAGGAGCAGGCGGGCGCCGTGGCCTCCTTTCGCCAGGCGGTCGATCTCTCGAACTCGCGCTACGTCGGCGGCCTGTCGGACTATCTGGAGGTGCTCCAGGCGCAGCAGCAGCTCTTCCCGGCCGAGAACGCCCTGGCGCGGATCCGCTTCGAGCGTCTCGCGACCCTCGTCCAGCTCTACAAGGCCCTCGGCGGCGGCTGGAAGCTCTCCGATCCGGCGGGGTGGCGGGCGCCGGAGCTCACGGCGGCCTCGACGCCCGCTCCGTCGGGCACCGCGGCGCCGAAGAGCACGAGGTGATGGGGCGCGATGATCACCCGGGCCGGATGGCGCGTTCCGGCGGGTCTTGTCGTGGTCCTGCTGGGGCTGGCCGCGACACCCGTGCGCGGCGAGACCGAGCTCCTCGGGCCGCTCAGGATCCGCGACATGACTCCGTTCAATCTCCTGCGTCTCGACATGCTCCCGGCCCACGCGGTCTCGGCCGGCCCCGGGTCCTGGGCGATCGAGGCCGACGTGTCGTACAGCAACACCTTCGTGATGAGCGACAACGTGAAGTCCTACCTCGAGGCGCGCGGTGAGCGCCGCCCGCTCACGCAGGCCGACGCGGACGCGATCCTGAATCTCGGCCAGGACGCCTATTTCGTGGACGGCGAGTTCGGTCTCCTGGACCTGACGTTCCACTACGGCCTCACGCGCCACTCGTCCGCCTATCTCACGCTCTCGGCGTACGACTTCACCGGCGGATTTCTCGACGGGACGATCGAGGGGTTCCACAAGACGTTCGGCCTCGACACCGAGGGGCGTGACCTCGTGGCCCGCAACCGCTTCCAGGGAGTCCTTTCGGTCGAAGGGATCAAGACGTCCTTCCTGTCTCCGCCGATCGAGGGGGGCCTGGGGGACCCGGTGATCGGGCTGCGCCACTCCTGGCCGCTCTCGGGCTCGCGGTGGGGGCTCGTTCTCGACGGGGCCATGAAGATCGCCTGGCGCGGCGAGCGCCTGTTCCTGTCGACGGGAAGCAACGACTACGGCCTGCAGGCCTCGCTGCAGGGGAAGTTCTCGCGCCAGGCGGTCTATTTCGGCGCGAGCGTCGTGCGCACGGACGGCCAGGTGTTCGGCGTGGCGCTGAGGCAGGTGGTGATTCCGACGCTGACCGCGGCCTGGGAGGTCGGTGTGACGCCCCACACGAACGCGATCGTCCAACTCTACGCCAGCGAGAGCACGGTCCGCGACACGACCCTCGACCAGCTCAAGGCCGACAAGTTCCAGGCGAGCCTCGGCCTGCGCACCGTCCGCGGGCAGCTGGTCTATGGCTTCGCCGTCACCGAGAACGTGGCGAACTTCGAAAACACACCCGACATCGGCGTGTCGCTGACCCTCGCCTGGATCGCGCGCCGTCCCTGAACATGATTGGGGGGGGCGAAGCGCCGCTCGCGATCAGGGCGCCCTCGAATTCCTCATCACGCTTCCAGAGGGAGCCAAGGGTGCGCTAGAATTTGCAATGCTTGCCGATGGACAGGAGCGCGGACGCCACCGCCGATCCACCAGGGGAGCCCGGGCCGCAGCGGGGTCGCATCCTCCTGCCGCGCGGCGGCGCTCTGGCAATCGTCCTCCCGTTCTTTCTCCTGACAGCCGTCCTCTTCTGCTACAACGTTGGTCATCATTTCTTCCTCGGCGACGACTGTTTCATCAGCTTCCGCTACGCCAGGCATCTGGCGGCGGGCCAGGGTCTGGTCTGGAACCCCGGTGAGCGTGTCGAGGGGTACACCAACTTCCTCTGGGTGATCCTGATGGCGGGCGTCCTGCGGCTGGGAGGGAAGCCCGAGGTCTTCTCGAACCTGCTCGGGATCGCGAGCGGTGCTGTGCTCCTGGCGGCGCTCGTGTTCGACACCGCCCGCAGGATCGGCTGGCGCAGCCCGTTCGTCTGGCTGGCTCCCCTGGCCCTGGCCGCCGGCCGCAGCTTCACGGCGTGGTGCACGGGGGGACTGGAGACGATGCTGTTCACGCTGCTCGTGTTCGCGGCGAGCGTCGCGTTCGTGCGCGAACGCGAGACGGGGTCCTCCCTCCCCATCCTCTCCTCGATCCTGTTCGCCCTGGCCACTCTGACTCGTCCGGAGGGTGCCCTGTTCGCCGGCATCGCGGGGCTGTTCTTCCTGGGCGATCTTCTCGCGCGCAGGCGCAGCGTGCGCTCCGCACTCATCTGGGCCTTCCCTTATGTCGACGTGGTCGCGGCGCACGTGGTCTGGCGCTACACCTACTACGGCGCATGGCTGCCCAACACCTTCTACGCGAAGGTCGCCGGGGCGTGGTGGGAGCAGGGGCTGCGCTATATCCGCCTGTTCGCGGAGGACTACCGGATCGTGTGGTTCCTGCCGCTCCTCTTTCTGCCGCTCCTGCGCAGGGAGCGCTTCGCCCCGGCGCTTTATCTCTTCATGCTGGGCGGCTATCTCGCGTACCTGGCCTTCATCGGCGGCGACCGGTTCGAATACCGCTTTCTCGTCGTCGTGATGCCCTTCTTCTACCTGCTCGTCGGGGATGGCCTGCGATGGATCCCGGGACCGCGTCTCGTGCGAGGCGCGCTGGCCGGTGCCGCCGCCGTGGCGCTCCTGGGCACCACCTACCTGGCGGCCCAGGCCCCCGATCCGGGGCGGGAGCACAGCGGAGTCGCCAGTCTCCGGGACATCAAGGCCTATGCGGAGAGACGCGCCGCGGAAGGGCGGTTCCTGCGCGGCCTCATCGACGACGGCTCACTTCCTCCCGACCTGGTCCTGTGCGTGGGCGGCGCGGGGGCCGTGCCCTACTACACGGACTGGCCGACCGTGGACCGCCGCGGTATCAACGACGCCACGATCGCGCGGCTTCCGCTCAAGGAGCGCGGTGTCGTCGGGCACGAGCACGATGCCCCCTACGAGTACCTGCGCGACCGCAGGGTCGTGATGTTCGACGTCTTCAATGGGATTGTCCACGAGCGGGGGGAAAGTCAGGGGTTCCCGGACGCGATGCGTCACGACGATCGCCTCCTGCCCGTCCGGGTGGTGGCAGCCGGAGGGCACGAGCTCCTCTTCAGCACCTTCCTCCCCGAGCAGGACTTCAGGCGGACCTTCGCCAGGCTGGAGATTGTCCGGTAGGAGCGGCGGCCCCCCTCTCCGAGTTTGTAAAATTGATCCGAGCGTGACCAGAGTCACAGAAGGGGGACCGGGGCGGGCATAGCCTCGCTGCAACCACTGCCCACACCCTCCATCACCCTGAGGGAGCGTTCCCCTCCGGTCCTGGGAAGACGTTGAACGAGCTGATCGTCGACTCGGGACCGGAGGGTGGGCTCCCTCTCATGAGCCGGCCTCGATCCGATGGACCCGATCCAGCGCGTTCCGGTCCAGGATTTCGATCCTCTTTCGCCCGAGCCTGAGCATCCCCGATTCCTGGAAGGCCTCCAGGGTCCGGCTCACGACCTCGCGGGTCGTCCCCAGCTCATCGGCGAGCATCTGATGCGTGGCGGTGATCGGCTGCCGGTGATGGAGCAGCCGCAGGGCGAGCCGCTGATCGACGCGGCGGAACGCCACGTCGTCGATGAGGGCCATCAGGTGCGCCATCCTCTGCGAGAGAGAGTCGAAGACGAAGACCCGGAAGGCGGGGGACTGCAGGACCAGCTCCACGAAGACACTCCGGGGGACGCCGAACAAAGAGAGCCTGGACTCGGCCGTTCCGATCGCAGGATAGGTCGTCTCGCCCAGGAGAGCCACGACGGTGATGACACAGCTCTCCCCGGGGTTGAGACGGTAGAGGAGGATCTCGTGACCATCGGGGCTGGACTTCGAGGCCCGGATGGTGCCTTCGAGGAGAAGCGGGTAATGGGTGCAGGGGCTGCCGTCGCCGAACAGCCGCTGGCCCGCGTGCGCCTGGATCGGCTTCGCCGTCTCTTCGACCCTCCTGAGCAGTTCCGGCGGCAGCTCCTTCAGCACGGGGTAGGTGCGAAGGAGTCTTCCGCGATCGGTCGTGTTCATCGGGTCCCCTAGCTGGCGCATTGTAGCACTCGCCATCCGTCCAAGTCCGCGCCCTTCGCGCCGCCGGTCCCGGTGCTACTCCGGGTCGGCCGGGTCCTCCGCCGGAGCGTCGCCCCACGCCCCGTGGTGCCGGGCGGCCTGCTCGTGCAGAGCGTCCATCTGCTTCTGCTGGTCCGGGGTCAGCACCGCACGGATCCTGGATGCCATGCGCCCCTTCTCGACGGCGAGGTCCCCTTCCACGATCCCGGCCTGAGCCGCGGCGGCGCGGATGGCGCTCTCATCGAAATTCCGCGCGTGGATCGCCTGCTGGAGGGCTTGGTGCGCCTTCATGCTCGCCTCGAAAAGCGGCGCCAGCCTGGGGTGCTCGTCCTCGAGGATGGCATGGACCTGAGTCTTCTGCGTGTCGTTGAGGTTGAGTTGCGAGAGAAGATGCATCATCGGCTCGCCGTGCCCGCCGTGACCGCGACCCATCGGCGGCGTTCCCGCATGGGTGAAGCCCGCCGTCAACAGGCCGGCAAGGGCCAGACCGATGGCGGCCGTCGAAACCTTCGTTCCTGCATTCATGGAGTCCTCCCTCACGAGATGGGGCGCTCGGCGCCCCGTTCACTCAATCAAGACGCGGCCGAGGGTCGGCCGGTTACGCCTCAACACTACGGCGCGAGCCGAAGCTTCAGCGTGAACTGCATCGGCTTGGGGATCCTCGGCAGGCTCGAGCCGGTTTCGGCATCGCTCGACCCGCTCCCCACGGCGCCACGCCCCATGCCGCGGCCCCGGCCACCCCCCATCCCCCGGCGCGAGCCTCCTGCGCCGCGGCCTCCCATGCCTCCGCCCCTCGCCCTCCCCTCGTCTCCAGGGGGCACCGGCAGGACCTGGATGCTCGTGGTCTCGAACAGGACGTCCACGGCCCCGCCGGCGGGTGCGCCGACGGCATACGGATGCTGGTCGCTTTTCACAAGGGGCACCTTGAGCTCGTAGACAAGAGAGCCGTTCACGGCGGCGGCCGTCACTTCGAGTCCGGGGACATCCGGGACGGCGAGGATGCGACGATCGTTCACGCCCGGTCCGCGCAGCGCGACGTGGCTGACGGTTCCCTGTTCCGCGAACAGCGGATCCCCCTGCTCCTTCGCCCCCTGCCGGTCGTGCCCGAGCCTGTCCTGCAGGAGCGGGTACTCGATCCCGAACCGCTTCTCGGCCGCTCCGCCGGGGCTGAACCAGACTGTGAGGCCCTGGTTCATCGCCTCCAGGCTGATCTCCTGGTTCCACGACGTGACGCAGACATAGAGGTCCTTCTGGTCATTGAAGGCGCCGACGGCGATCCCCGCATCCTTGAAATAGGTCAGAGAGTCGCGCCAGTCCTCGGCCTTGCCATCGACCGTGATCGGACGATCGAGCGCCTTGCTCTCCAGACTCGCCCCGCCGCAGGAGAGCACCAGGAGCACCACCATGAGCAGGCACGCCGGCCGGGTCAACAGGCGCCACGTCTGCGCCCGACCGGTCCACTGTGTGTCGATTCTTCGCACGACCGAGTCCTCCCGCAGCGCGTGGCAGACGGAAGAAGACTGCGCGGCGCCCCCAACAGCAGACGACCGGGATCCTCCGGCGGTTACACGTGAGACGGAATGTTCCTGTTGACGGTCAGGGCGCGCCATGCGTTGCGGGGCGGTCAGGACAGGCGCCCCCGAGATCGGGGAGCGGAGTCTTGCGCAGACGGCGCCGCTCCGGGATCTGGTACTCGTCCAGGATCTCCTGTGTGGCCTTGTCGAGTGTGGCGGCATCGAGCACGAGCTCGGCGCGCACCGGGTTCGGCTGGAAGACGATCCTGTGGAACTCTCCCTCGGGGTGCCGGAACGCCTCGTCCACATCGGCGATCGAATCGACGTCGCGACCGTTGATGCGAGCCACGGGCAGGGTCTCCAGGTTGCCGTATCCCAGGTTGTAGGCGGACGGAAGCACGTAGGCGAGGAGGATGACGCGGCGCCGGCCGGGTGTCTGGGTCGTACGGAACAGGTCGTAGCCCGTCATCAGGAACGGCGGAGCCTTCTTCTCCCAGTCCTTTCCCCAGGTCCGCAGGAATTCCCCGTCGAGCTCGCGGAACACCAGACCCCCCTCGATGACGTACGGAGGGGCCGCGCCGCCCGTGCGCACCGGCACGAGGTCGTTGGCGCTCCTGGCCGGCCGGAGGGTGAGCCGGACGGGGACCTTCTTCCCGTCGCGCAGCACCTCTCCGGGGATGACGTCGCCCGCATGGTGCCCGTCCACGACGATCTGCGTGAATTTCAGCTGACCGTAGCGCCGGTGCTGGTAGTTGCCGGCCGCGTCGATGGCGTGGCCGTCGAGACCGAGGAGGATGTCGCGCGGGTACAGGGCGCCGCAGGCCGAGCTGCCCCAGGGCACCTGCGTGACGAGGATCCCCCGGGGCTCCCCCTCGAGGCCGAGATACCGGGTCAGCGCCGGATCCCGGTTGACCTCCCAGGACAGCTCGAGGTTCGCGAACTCGCGATACCCGGCCGGCGTTCGCGCCGATTCGAGGGAGGCGCGCAGGATGTCCACCGGCGTCACGGTCGCGCTCTTCTCGTCCTGGGCGAAGGTCAGTCCGATGAGGCGGCCTTCCGCGAACAGCGGCTCCGACCAGCCCCCGCCGGACAGATCGGTCTCCACCATCAGGGAAGCGTGCTCGAGGGCGCCGAGGTAGCTGGTCCCGACCTCGATCCGCGAGATGCGGCTCGCCGAGATCTCCAGCTGCCCCGATCGCCAGCGGACCGTGCTCACCTGTCCCTCCGTGGGCATGGACGGCGCGAGCGCTGCGGGCGTGAGATCCGCGAAGAAGCCGGGCTTGTCGACGGTGAGGAGCGCAAGGTTGGCGTCGGCGTCGACGTGGACGATCCGCGCCGGCTCCCGCAGGGGGCGCCCGTGCTTCTCGACGAAGATCACCGTCGCGTTCTCGACGAGGTCCGCGGTCGTGGCGATCAGGGACCCGTCCAGGACCACGGCCTGCACCGTCCGGGTCTCGGGGGTCTTCTTCTCCCATGGCCGCCACTCGTCGTAGTCCTGCGTCGTGACCACGAGGACCACGACCTGGGACTCGAAGGAGACGCGCGTCGTCTGGGCGGCGAGCGTCAGGGTGGCCAGGGCGGACAGGAGGATGCAGGTGATCGTCCTCACAGGTTCCGGTCCTTCGCGACGCCGTAATCCTTCAGGATCTGCGCGTTCGCCTTGTCCGCCTCCGCGCGATCGAGAACCGCCACACGGCCGAAGTAGCCGAACTCGAACACGTGGTAGGGCGCCTTGTTCTCCTCGATGGCCCGGACCAGGTCTTCGAGAGAATCGATCGTCTTGTCGTTGACCTTGTCGACGAGGATGTTCTTGAAGAAAGGGATGTTCGCGTTCACGGGAGAATCCAGACGCCGGAGCAGGACGACGCGCTCTTTCTTGAGCAGAGCGGGCTCGCCCTGCGGGCGGAACAAGAGCTCGTAGACCAGCTCGGAGCTGGCGTCCGACATCCAGTCGTCGCCGAAGGTCTTGACCATCTCGCGGTCGAGCGGCACGAACACCAGGCCCGCGTAGACGTAGTAGCGCGGCCGGCGGTCGTACTGGTTCGAGTAGCGCAGGTTTTCCGGGTATCCCTTCAGCGGGATGCCCAGGTCCTTCCGGGCTCCCTCGCGCAGGATCCGGACGGGGAGCGTCTCGCCGATCTGACGCCGGTCGACGAGGAGCCCGAACGGCAGCCGCAGCTCGCCGGACGCGACGCTGCCGTCGTTCGCGATCGTCTCTCCCTCGATGCGCAGGAGGATGTCGCCGGTCCGCAGCCATCCGTCGGCGCTGCTGTCCGGCGCGATCCAGTCCACACGCACGCCCGACTCCCCCTCCTGCATGCCCGCCAGTCGGCGGGCGGCCGGGTTCTCCAGCGAGGCGGTCCGCACCGCGAGGTCCGGGTAGCCGGCGTACGTTCCGTCCTTGGCGTCGGCGAGAAAGTGACGGATCACCTCGGTCGGTATGAAGAACCCGACGCTCTCCATCGCCTTGTTGTTCTGGAACGCCACGCCGACGATCTTCCCTTCCTGGACGACGGGACCGCCGCTGTTGCCCGGGTTGATGGCGGCGTCGGTCTGCACCGCCAGGTGCCCGTCGGCGGCGGAGTGGGCGTAGAGCTGGCGATCGATCCGCGACACGACACCCTGCGTCGACGAAATCTGATCCCCGCCGCTCGGATATCCATAAGTCTCGACCATGGAGCGCAGGGAGGGGAGGCCGCCGATCGGGAGGGCCGGCACGCCCTCGAGAATCTTCGGCTCGACCGGCCGGATCAGCGCCAGGTCGCAGTCGTGCCCCTCCACCACGACCCGCCCCTCGTGCGGGTTCGGGTCGCCGTAGAGGAACAGCGCGAGGAAGCGGGAATCGCTGACGACGTGCGCGTTCGTCATGATGAGCCCGCCCTCGATGACGAAGCCGCTTCCCGTCGCCCACTGCATCGCCCCGGTCCCCCACGGCGTGTACCAGCTGGGGCGCTGCGCGTGGTTGACGATGCGGACGACCGATTTCTCGATCGCGGGGGCCGCGACGAGCGGGGCGATCGTGACCGGGCACGCCAGAATTGCGACGAACAACGCCGACTGTCCTCTCACCGTCCGTCTCCTTTGTGCATCGAAGGGCCGGTATTGTCCACCACGTCGGCCGGTCGCGCAAGCCGTGGGCCGTCGAGGACGCCGGCGCTCCGGCCGGTGGTATGATCCGGCGCCATGCACGACCTCACCCAGGGATCCGTCAACAGGCACCTGATAGCGCTCTCCTCCTTCATGGCTGTGAGCATGCTGTTCCAGACCCTTTATTACCTGGCCGATCTCTATTTCGTCGGGCGGCTGGGGAAGGACGCCATCGCCGCCGTCGGGCTGGCGGGTAATCTCATGATCGTGGTCCTGGCGATCACGCAGACCCTGGGGGTCGGGACGACAACGCTCGTTTCGCACGCGGTGGGGCAGAAGGACCACGACCACGCCGGCCTGGTGTTCAACCAGGCGTTCGTGCTGTCGCTGGTCGTGGGGTTCGTGGTGGCGGTCCTCGGGCTCGTTCTGCGCGGGCCCTACTGCCGATGGCTGGGGGCCGACGAAGCGACCGCGCGGCTGGGAATCCAGTATCTGAACTGGTTCATCCCCGCGATGCTGCTGCAGTTCGTGATCGTCGCCATGGGATCGGCGCTGCGCGGCAGCGGTGTCATCAAGCCGACCGTCGGCATCCAGATCCTGACCGTGGTTCTCAACATCCTTCTGGCGCCTGTCCTGATCCTCGGCTGGGGCACGGGGCACCCGCTGGGCGTGGCGGGAGCGGCCCTGGCGACGTTCATCGCCATGGTCGTGGGGACCGTGATGTTCTGGATCTACTTTCTGCGTCCGGGCAACTATCTGAAAGTCTCGATCGCGCGCTGGAAGCCGCAGGGCCCGATCTGGTGGGGCATGACACGGGTCGGCCTGCCGGCCGGGGGCGAGTTCGCGCTGATGTCGGTCTACATGGTGCTGGTGTACTCGATCATCCGCGGCTTCGGCGCGGCGGCGCAGGCCGGATTCGGCATCGGAGCCCGTGTGATGCAGTCGATGTTCCTGCCGGTCGTGGCGATCAGCTTCGCCGCCGCCCCGCTCGCCGGGCAGAACTTCGGCGCGCGCCGCGCCGAGCGCGTGCGGGAGACGTTCAGGTCGGCCTCCATCCTGGTCTCCGCCTTCATGGTCCTGTTCACGATCCTGAGCCACATCGCGCCCGAGGCCCTGATCGGCGCGTTCTCGAACGATCAGGACGTCGTCGCCTTCGGGGGCGAATACCTGCGCGTGATCTCCTACAACTTCCTGGCGATGGGGCTGATCTTCACGAGCTCCAGCATGTTTCAGGGGATGGGGCACACCCTGCCGCCTCTGGCCTGCTCCTCCCTGCGTCTTCTTCTGTTCGCGCTTCCGGCCTTCCTGCTCTCGAGGCGCGCCGGCTTCGAGATCCGCGCGGTATGGTATCTCTCCGTGGTCTCGACGGCGATCCAGGCGGTGCTGGTCCTGGCGCTGCTCCAGGTCGAGTTCCGCCGCAGGCTGACCTTCGCGCCGGCCCCCTCGGCGGCCGCCCTTCCCGAGGAACAGTCCGCCGGCGCGGGGTAGGCTTCGGCGCTCCGGGCCCGGACGCACGGGGTCCGCATTACAAATCCGTCCTCGGTCTTTCCCTCGCTCCGTGGAATCGGCGATCGATCGGCGCGTGTCCTTGACTTGGACGTCGCGCGCCCTAACTTGAATCACGGACTGGCGTTGAGGGTGTTCCCGGCTGCGTAGAAGTACGCAGTTTTCGATGGACGATCCTTGTGCGGAGGCGTCTCGTGGCTCGACGACTCGCCGGCACCGTGCCCCTCGCGGTTGTCCCACACCTCCGCGTGCAGTCCAGCGCACAGCGTCTCGGAGCGTTCCTGGCGGCGACGCTCCTGGCCGCGGCCGCCGCTTCGGGGGACGCGGCGCGCTGCGAGGAGCCCCCCGCAGATCTCACGACCATCGGCCTCGAGGCCGTCATGAACCTGGAGGTCACGTCGGTCTCGAAGAAGCCGGAGCGGCTGATGGACGCGGCCGCGGCGGTGCAGGTGATTACGTCGGAGGACATCCGGCGCTCGGGGGCCACGACCCTCCCGGACCTCCTCCGCCTGGTGCCCGGGGTGCAGGTCGCCCGGGCGAATTCGAGCACCTGGGCGGTCGGCGTGCGCGGCTTCACCAGCACGCTCTCCCGGTCGCTGCTCGTCCTGATCGACGGGCGCAGCGTCTATTCCCCGCTGTTCGCCGGAGTCTACTGGGACGTGCAGGACGTCATCCTGAACGATATCGATCGGATCGAGGTGATCCGCGGCCCGGGCGCGACGCTGTGGGGCGCGAACGCGGTCAACGGGGTCATCAACATCATCACCAAGAGCGCCCAGGCCACCCAGGGTTCGTACGCTTCTTTGCGCGGCGGCAACGAAGACCGGGCCGTGGCGACCGGCCGGTTCGGATGGAGGACCAAGAGCGACGTGGCGATCCGCACGTACGCCAAGTACTCCGATCGGGACGCGGAGTTCCATCAGAACGGGGACGACTTCGACGCCTGGCACCTGGGGCTGGCGGGGTTCCGCGCCGACGCCGATCGGGGCGAACAGAATCACCTGACGCTCCAGGGCGACCTCTACTCCGGGAAGGCGGGCCAGCGCGAAGCCATCACGACCTACACGTCGCCGTTCATCCAGCTCGTGGAGAAGGATGCCGACCTCTCCGGGGGCCACCTGCTCGGCCTGTGGAAGCACCGCCTGAAGGAGGGCTCGGATACGACGCTGCAGTTCTATTGCGACCGAACGCACCGGGACCTGGCCGTGTTCACGGAGGATCGGGACACCTACGACGTCGAGTTCCGGCACAGTCTTCGTATCGCCTCGCGCCACGACCTTCTGTGGGGCGCCGGCTACCGTCTGACCTCCGGGGTCACCGAATCCGTGCCGACGCTTCAGATCGTCCCCCATGATCGGACCGACGACGTGCTGAGCGGGTTCGTGCAGGACGAGTTCCGGATCGTGCCCTCGAAATGGACCCTGACGGTGGGCTCGAAGTTCGAGCACAACGACTACAGCGGGTTCAATTCGCAGCCGAACCTGCGCGTCGTGTTCAGCCCGTCATCGAAGCAGGTCTTCTGGTCCGCGGCCTCGCGGGCGCTGCGCGTGCCGTCGCGGATCGAGACCGATCTGTCGCTGACCGCGTTCGTCGAGCCCACGACGCCGACATTCGCGCGTCTGATCGGATCGAAGGACTTCAAGCCGGAGCGGCTCACGGCGTACGAGCTGGGCTACCGGCTCCAGGCGATGGAGCGTCTGTTCGTCGACCTGGCGCTGTTCCAGAACGACTACGCGCGTCTGCTGAGCCTGGAGCCCGGCGTCCCCTTCACGGAGACCTCCCCACCGCCGAGCCATACAGTCCTTCCGCTCGGCTTCGGGAACGGGATGACGGCGGACGCGCGAGGCGCGGAGCTCTCGCTGGACTGGCACCCCGCCGGCCGCTGGCGTCTCGCCGGCTCGTGCTCCTTTCTCGAGATCGATCTGCTCCCGTCGTCGGACAGCCTCGATACGACCACGGAGAACTCCACGGAAGGATCGAGCCCGCGCCGCATGGCTAACTTGAGGTCGTCGCTGGACCTGCCGCGGAATTTCGGGCTGGACGTGACCCTGAGGTACGTCGGGCGGCTGCCGAGCCAGTCGGTCGACGCCTACACGGAGATGGACGTGCTGTTCAGCCGGCGTCTCGGCGCCGGCTTCGAGCTCGCCGTGGCCGGGCAAAACCTCCTCGACTCCCGTCACGCGGAGTTCGCCGGGGGAAGCGTCGCGAGGGTCGAGGTCGAGCGCAGTGTGTACGGCCGGATCGCGCGACGATGGTAGCGGCGTCCCGGCACCGACTCCTGGTCCTGTGCCTGGGGGGAATGCTCCTGGCGGCGGGCGGCGGAGCGCGCGGAGACGAGACGGCCAAGGGCGTGCTCTCCGAGTACCAGATCAAGGCCGCCTACCTCTACTACTTCACGACCTTCGTGGACTGGCCCTCCGAGACGTACTCCCGCACCGCCGAGACGGTCGTCGTCGGTGTGCTCGGGGAGGATCCGTTCGGCGCCATCCTCGACGAGACCTTCCGCGGCAAGAGCGTGAACAGCAGGAGGCTCGTGGTCAAGAGGTTCGCGAACATCAAGGACGCCCGTGACAGCCACGTTCTTTTCATCAGCAACTCGGAACGGGACCGCCTTCCCTCCATCCTCAAGGCCCTGGAAGGCGCGTCCGTCCTGACCGTCGGCGACCTGGATCGGTTCGCCTCGCGAGGCGGCCAGATCGCGTTCCGGACGGAGGACAAGAAGGTGCGCTTCGACATCAACGTCGCCGCCGTGCAGCGCGCCCATCTCAAGATCAGCGCCCAGCTCATGAAACTCGGACGGATCGTCGACGGATCCGGACGTGAGGGGGTCTAGGACGCATGGCACTGTTCGGCGGCGGTTCGATCAAGAGGAAGCTGGTCCTCGCCAGCATCGTCAGCAAGACCATAGCCCTGCTCATCGTCGGCGCGGTGATCATCAGCTTCGACCTCATGGAGCTGCGCGAGAAACTGGTGCGGAGATTGTCGGTCCAGACCGACATCGTGGGGGCGAACTGCCTCTCCGCCCTGCTGTTCAGCGATCCGAAGTCCGCCGAAACGACGCTCTCGGCGCTGAAGGCCGATCCGCGCGTCCGCGCCGCCGGACTGTACACGGCGGACCACCGGCTGTTCGCGACGTACGTCCGCGACGCGTCCGCCGGGACGACCCTGCCGGTCGAGAGCGCCCTCGACACCGGCCCGGGCGCCCGGATGCTCGAGGATCGGCTCCTCCTGTCGAGGAGGATCCTTTTCGACGGGAAGACGATCGGCACCGTCGTCATCGCATCGGACCTCAGCGAGATCACAGGCACGATGGCGCGGGACGTCGTGATCTTCGCCAGCGTGCTGCTCCTTTCGCTGCTCATCTCTCTCGTCATATCGACGCGGCTGCAGCGGGACATCGCGCAGCCGATCCTCGGGCTCGCCGAGACCGCGAGAAAGGTTACGCTGGAGAAGGACTACTCCGTCCGCGCCACGGGCGGCAGCCGGGACGAGATCGGTTCGCTCGTCGGGGCCTTCAACGAGATGCTCGAGGAGATCCGGCAACAGGAGGCCGAGCTCCGGACCGCCCGCGATCGCCTGGAGCAACGTGTGGCCGAGCGCACCGCCCAGCTCGAGATCGCCAACAAGGAGCTCGAGGCCTTCTCGTACTCCGTGTCGCACGACCTGCGAGCGCCCCTTCGGAGCATCGAGGGGTTCAGCCACGCCCTGATGGAGGACTGCGCCGATTCCCTCAACGAGGCGGGCCGGGACTCGCTCCAGCGGATCGTCGCGTCCTCCGTCAAGATGGGCCAGCTCATCGACGGCCTCCTGAACCTCTCCCGCGTCACCCGCACCGAAGTGAAGGGTGGGAGCGTCGACCTCAGCTCGCTGGCGCGGGAGATCGTCGCTGATCTGCTACAGAGCGAGGACGGGCGTCAGGTCGAGTGCGTGGTCGCCGAAGGGGCCGTCGCGGAGGGGGACCAGGCGCTCCTGCGCGCCGTCCTGCAGAACCTGATCGGGAACGCCTGGAAGTTCACCCGCAAGCGGACCCCGGCCCGGATCGAGTTCGGCATCGACGGCGGTTCGGGTGAGACCAGGTACTTCGTCCAGGACAACGGCGCCGGCTTCGACATGGCCTTCGTCGACAAGCTGTTCGGCGCGTTCCAGCGTCTGCACGGCCAGAACGAGTTCCCGGGCATCGGGATCGGTCTGGCCACCGTCCAGCGGATCGTGAACCGGCACGGCGGTCGCGTCTGGGCCATCGCCGCTCCCGACAAGGGGGCGACGGTCTATTTCACGCTCGGAAAGGGAGGAACGAATGGAGGACAAGAGGATCGTGCTGCTGGTGGAGGACAACCCGGACGACGAGGCGCTGACCCTGCGGGCGCTGAAGAAGAACAACATCCTCAATGAGGTGGTCGTGGCGCGCGACGGCAGCGAGGCGCTGGACTATCTTTTGGGGTCCTCCGGGAAACCGCCCCGGATCCGGCTGGACCAGCTCGCCGTGGTCCTCCTGGACCTGAAGCTGCCGAAGGTGAACGGTCTGGAGGTCCTGCGCCGCCTGCGGGCCGACCCGCGGACCAAGCTGCTGCCGATCGTCATCCTGACGTCCTCGAAGGAGGAGAAGGATCTGGTCGGGGCGTACGATTCGGGCGCCAACAGCTACGTCCAGAAGCCGGTGGAGTTCGCGGAGTTCGTGAAGGCTGCGGGGCACCTCGGCCTCTACTGGCTGGTCACCAACGCTTCGCCGCCCATGCCGGCCTGATGGGACGATGACACGACCGCTGCGCGTCCTGATCCTCGAAGATAACGAGAACGACGCCGAGCTCCTGCTTCGCGAGCTCAGACGCCAGAACTACGAGCCCGTCTATCATCGCGTCGACAGCGAGGCGGCCATGAACGAGGCCCTGGACCGCGAGCCCTGGTCCCTCATCATCTCCGACTACGCCATGCCGCAGTTCACGGCGATGCACGCCCTCGAGATCATCAAGCGACGGAGCATGGACCTGCCGTTCATCATCGTGTCCGGCACGATCGGGGAGGAGACCGCCGCCATCGCCATGAAGAGCGGCGCGCACGATTTCCTGACCAAAGGGAAGCTGACCCGCCTGGGGGCCGCGGTCGAGCGCGAGCTCCGGGACGCGGAGGAGCGCCGGGAGCACAAGAAGGCGGAAGAGGCGCTGCGCCGCAGCGAGGAGCAGCTGCGGCAGTCCCAGAAGGTCGAGGCGATCGGACGGCTGGCGGGGGGCATCGCGCACGACTTCAACAACCTCCTGACGATCATCAACGGCTACACCGAGCTCCTGCTGGGGCGCATCCCGGCCGAGGATCGGATGAGCCGGGACATCAACGAAATCCGGAAGGCCGGGATGCGTGCCGCCTCTCTCACGCGGCAGCTCCTGGCGTTCAGCCGGAAGCAGATCCTCGAGCCGAAGGTCCTGGACCTGAATACCATCGTCGTGGACCTCGAGAAAATGCTGAGACGTCTGATCGGCGAGGACGTCGAGCTGATCATCTCCCCCGCCGCCGACCTGCGCCGCACCAAGGCGGACCCCGGACAGATCGAGCAGGTGATCATGAATCTCGTGGTGAACGCGCGGGATGCGATGCCCCAGGGGGGCAAGCTGACGCTCGAGACGGCGAACGTCGATCTGGACGACACCTACGCCGCCAGGCACGTCGGCGTCCGCGCGGGCGCCTACATCCTGCTCGCGGTGAGCGACACGGGGTGCGGGATGGATCGGGAGGCGATGGCCCACATCTTCGAGCCGTTCTTCACCACCAAGGGCCCCGGCAAGGGGACGGGGCTGGGGCTATCGACCGTCTACGGAATCGTCAAGCAGAGCGGCGGCAACGTCTGGGCCTACAGCGAGCCGGGACGCGGCACGACCTTCAAGATCTACCTGCCGCAGGCCGAGGGGGTCGTCGACAGGCTGACGCGCGACGGCCGGCCTTCGGACATCCCAAGAGGCTCCGAGACCATCCTGCTGGTCGAGGACCAGAAGGAGCTCAGGGAGCTCGTCCGCCAGATGCTCGAGATGAACGGCTACACGGTGGTCGCGGCCGGCGAGGGGCTCGAGGCTCTCGAGATCTGCAAGCAGCACACGGGCGCAATCCATCTGATGCTCAGCGACGTCGTGATGCCCCAGATGGGCGGCCGCGAGCTGGCCCAGCGTCTCGCGACCCTCCGGCCGGACATGAAGGTCCTGTACATGTCCGGCTACACCAGCAACGCCATCGTGCACCACGGCATCCTCGACCCCGGGACCGCCTTCCTGCAGAAGCCGTTCACTCCCGACGGCCTGGCGCGCAAGGTGAGGGAGGTCCTGGACCAGGGACAGGAACCGGTCCAGGCGAGCCCGGTCCGCCGCTCCCGACTCGGATAATCCGCGATCGTCACGCCGCTTCGCGGCGCGCTGACCTACAATTCTGCCCGCCATGCGAAAACCTGCCGCCGAAGCCTCGCTCCTCCGGGTCGTCGGGGCCTGGGGGCTCGCCGCCAGCATCGTCAACGTCACCGTCGGGGGCGGGATCTTCCGCCTGCCGGCGGCGGCCGCGGCGTCGCTCGGCGCGGCCGCGCCGATCGCCTACCTCGTGTGCGCGGCCGCGATGGGGCTGATCGCGCTCTGCTTCGCGGAGGCGGGCAGCCGCGTGTCCATGACGGGGGGGCCGTACGCCTACGTCGAAGTAGCCTTCGGACCGTTCGTGGGATTCCTCGCCGGCGTCCTGGTCTGGCTGCTCGGCACGCTGGCGGTCGCGGCGGTCTCGACGATCTTCATCGATTCGATCGGCGCACTGGTCCCGCCCCTCGACGGGCCCGTTTCGCGGGGGTTCATCCTGGTCGGGATCTTCCTCCTGCTCGCCGGCGTCAACGTCCTCGGGGTGCGCCAGGGGACCCTCGTGAACGCGGTCGCCACCCTGGCCAAGCTCCTGCCGCTTCTCCTCCTCGTCGTCGCCGGCGTGCTGGCGATCCGGCCGTCGAACCTCGTCTGGACGCTCCGGCCGGCGCCGGCCGCCGTGGCGCGCGCCTCGATCCTCCTGATCTTCGCCTTCAGCGGCGTCGAGAGCGCCCTCGTCCCGAGCGGCGAGATCCAGGACGTCCGGAAGACGGTGCCGCGGGCCATCCTCGTGGCCATGTCGGTGATCACGCTTCTCTACCTCGCGCTCCAGATGGTGGCGCAGGGGGTGCTGGGGGCCGGCCTGGCGACGCAGCGGGCGCCTCTGGCGGAGACGGCGGCGGGCGTCTTTGGTCCCTGGGGGCGGACGCTGATGCTGACCGGGGCGATCGTGTCGATGTTCGGCTACGTGAGCGGCATGACCCTGGCCGTCCCGCGCGCCCTCTACGCCTTCGCGCGAGACGGGTTTCTCCCCCGGCAGGTCGCCGCGGTCCATCCGCGCTTCCACACTCCGTACGTCGCCATCCTCCTCCAGAGCGGGCTCGTCTGTCTTCTGGCGATCACGAACGGATTCGAGACGCTGGCGATCCTCGCGAACCTGGCGACCCTGATCCTCTACGGCGCGTGCTGCCTCGCCGCCCGGGAGCTGCGGCGCCGGGAGGTCTCGACCCGGGCCTCCCTCCGGGCGCGCGCCCAGCGGGCGATCCCCTGGGCGGCCTGCGCCGTGATCCTCTGGATGCTGACGAGCGTCACGGGGCGCGAGTGGGCCGTGGCGGGTGCCGTGATCGCCGTGGCCGCGCTCCTGTTCCTCGCGACGCGGGGCCGCAGGGCGCGCGCCGCCGCTTGACACCCCGCCCGGGGCGGGGCAAGGGGGACGCCTAGGTCCCGGTCTGGGCCGGAAGCGACTGCCCCTTGCTCTTGGTGACGAGAAGCTGCTCGAATTCCGGGGCGGGGACGGGCCGGCCGAACAGATATCCCTGCATGATGTGACAGCCGTCCTGGAACAGGAGCGTGCGCTGCTCCGCCGTCTCGACCCCCTCGGCGATCACCTCCAGCCCGAGGCCGTGCGCCATGTCGATCACGCCCGCCACGATCGCGGCGGTGCCCCGGTCCTTGACCGAGTCCTGGATGAACGACTGGTCGAGCTTCAGCGTGTCGATCGGGAAACGCCTGAGGTAGCTGAGCGACGAGTAGCCGGTCCCGAAATCGTCGACCGCGATCCGCGGACCCATCGCCCTGAGAGTCTTCAGGGTGTTGACCGTCTCGTCCACGCTGTGCATCAGGACGCTCTCGGTGATCTCGAGCTCGATGCGACGCGGATCGAGCGCGCAGGCGCCGATCGTCTGGCCGATCGTCTGCGCCAGGTTCTTGCCGCGGAACTGGCGTCCCGAGATGTTGACGGCCATCACCAGGGGTCCGTGTCCGGCGTCCTGCCAGGCCTTCGCCTGGGCGCAGGCGGTGTGCAGGACCCATTCCCCGATCGGCAGGATGAGCCCCGTCTCCTCGGCGAGCCCGATGAATTCCGCCGGGGGAACGAGGCCGAGATCGGGATGGCGCCAGCGGATGAGCGCCTCCGCGCCGATGATCGACCAGGAGCGCACGTCGATCTGGGGCTGGAAATAGAGCTGGAACTCTTCGCGCTCCAGGGCGCGGCGGAGCTTGTTCTCGAGCGTAAGTTTCTGGAGTGCGGCGGCATTCATCGACTTGCTGTAGAACTGGTAGTTGCTGCGCCCCGCGTCCTTGGCGTGGTACATCGCCGAGTCGGCGTTCTTGAGAAGCGATTCGAGGTCGTCCCCGTCCTGCGGGAACAGGCTGATGCCGATGCTGGCGGTCACGAAGACCTCGTTCTCGTCCAGCTTGAACGGTGGCTCCAGCGCCTCCTGCACGCGCCGCGCGACCCGCGCGGCGTCCTCCCCCCGCGCGATGTTCGTGATCGAGACGATGAACTCGTCCCCTCCCAGCCGCGCCACGTCGTCGGTCAGGTTCATCGCCTCGCCCCGCGCCACGGCGTCGCTGCTGCGCAGGCACTTCCGGAGACGCTCCGCCACTCCCTGCAGAAGCCGGTCGCCCGCGCTGTGCCCGAGCGTGTCGTTGATCTGCTTGAACCGATCGAGATCGAGGAAGAGGACCGCGAGGCTGCCTTCCCTGCGCCGGGCGTTCTCCAGCGCCAGGTCGAGCTTCTCCATGAACAGACGCCGGTTCGGCAGGAGCGTCAGACCGTCGTAGTAGGCCAGGAGACGGATTTGCCCCTCGACCTCCTTGCGATCCGAGATGTCCTGCGTCGCCCCGAGCATGCGCACGGCGGTGCGGTTCTTGTCGAAAATCACCTCGGCCTCTTCATGGACGGAGCGCTCCGTTCCGTCCGGGAGGACGATGCGGAAGTCGAGGCTGTACGGACGCACGTTGCGCAGGGCCTCCACCAGGGCGCGCGACACCGTGTCCTTGTCGGAGGGGTGCACGCGCTCGAGCTGCTTGTCGCGCGTAGGTGCCCAGTTTCCCGGGTCGATCCCGAACAGGTGGTACATCTCCTCCGACCAGTGCAGCTCGCCCGAGTTCAGGTCCCATTCCCAGTTGCCGAGACGGGCGAGGCGCTGCGCCTTGGCGAGCCGCTCCTCGCTCTGCAGCATCTTGGCGAGCGTCCGGCTGGCCCGGAGCATGTAGCGGACCCGGTGGATGAGGACGAGGACATTGATCGGCTTCACGCTGAAGTCGGTCGCGCCCGCCTCGTAGGCCTTGCTGACCGACTCGTAGTCGTCGAGGCCGGTGAGCATCAGGATCGGCGTCACGTCCCCGCCCGGCAGCCGGCGGATCGCCGCGCAGGCCTCGAATCCGTCCATCCCGGGCATGCTGACGTCGAGGAGAATCAGGTCCGGCTTCTGGCTCGTGAACAGCGACACGGCCTGCGCGCCGTCCACCGCCTCGATGACCTTGAACGCCTCGGCCTCGAGGGATTCGCGCAGGAATCCCCGCATCGTCGGGTCGTCGTCCGCGATGAGGATGAGAGAGCCGCCGGATTGGGTCTCGATGTTGCTCATGAATGAGGTTCTTCCGGCCAGTCTCCTCCCTGCCCCGGAAACTTAATTCTCAGGCCCGGCTGAATCAAGCGCGCACCGTCCCCGGGGCCCGGGTACAGCAACGTAACCCGGTTCCCCCCCCTGCCGCCCGCATGTAGAATCTCTCCATGCGGCAGGGACAGACCCGGCGCGTCCTCGTCCTCGGCGCGGGGGCGCAGGGGAACGTCGTCGCGGACGTCCTGTCGAGGGCGGACGACGTCGGCACGCTCGTCCTCGCCGACATCGACCCGGACAGGGCGGCAGAAACGGCCGCCAACCTCGGCAGCGCCAAGATTCGGACGGGGCGGGTCGACGCGGGCGACCTCGAGGGAACGATCCTCTTCCTGAAGTCGGGAGACTTCGACCTCGTCGTCAACACCGCCCTGCCGGAATTCATCCCGCGCGTCATGCTGGCCGCCCTGCGGGCCGGTTGTCACTATCTCGACCTGTCCTCGACCCGCTTCTATGAGCGGCGGGGCCTGCCGATCGAGCAGCTCGAGCATGCGGAGGAATGGCAGGCGTCCGGCAGGACCGCCCTCGTCAACGGCGGGAGCGCGCCGGGGCTGACGAATGTCATGGCGCGGGAGGGGGCGGACCGTCTCGACGATGTCGACGCCATCCGCATCCGGGACTACTCCGTCACGACGTGCGACGTGTTCGTGGCGCTCTGGTCGCTGCCGGTCTTCCTGCTCGACTGCGCGACCGAGCCGCTGATCTGGGAGGACGGAACGCCGAAGAGGGTGCCCATCTTCAGCGGCGAGGAGATGTACGACTTCCCGCCGCCGATCGGACGCCGCGGCAAGGTGTATCTGCACGCCCACGAGGAGCCAGTGACCCTGCCGCTGTTTGTCGGAAAGCCCGTGCGCTTCTGCGACTACAAGATCGGCGAGCCCGATATCGATGCCTGGCGGCTTCTGGTCCAGGGGCTCGGTCTGCTCGACGAGGAGCCGGTGGCGGTCGGCGGGATCCGCGTGAGTTCCCGCGACGTCCTGATGAAGAAGCTCCCCAGGACGATCGCCCCTCGGAGACTTCTGGATCTGGTCGAGGGCGGCCGGCTGAACAGCCAATCGATGGTGGTGTGCGAGGTGAGCGGCCGGAAGGACGGCCGCCGGATGCGCGTCACGCTGTGGTCGGAGTCGCCGGATCTCCGGACCGCGAGTGCTCTGGTGCGGGGCACGAGCGACGTGTCGCTCGTCACCTCCGTGCCCGCGGCGACCCTCGCGCTGATGCTGCTGCGCGGGCAGATCGGCCGGACCGGCGTGGTCCTGCCGGAAACACTCGGGCCGGAGGAGCGCTCGACGTTCTACCGCGGGATCGGAGAGTACGGGATCCGGGTGCGCAGACGGTTCGACGCGGACGCTTCCTAGGGAGCCGCGAACCTCAGCGGGCGGCCCCGGCGAGCGCCTTGTCGAGGGCGGCGACGGAGCGGTCCAGGTCGGCGTCGTCGATCACGAGCGGCGGCTGGAGCCGCAGGACATTGCCGTGGTAGCCGCCGACGCCGATCAGGAAGCCATCCTCGAGCATGCGCGCCTGGACGTCGCCGGCCGCATCGGCGGCCGGCGTCTTCGTGTCCCGGTCCTCCACCAGCTCGACGCCGGCCATCAGTCCGCAACCACGCACCTCGCCGATGAGCCGGTGGCGAGCGGCCAGCTCCTGGAGCCGCGCGAGAAGCCTCGCTCCCGCTGAGGCCGAGCGCTCCACGAGCCTCTCCTTGCGGAACACTTCGAGATTGGCGAGCGCGGCCGCGCAGCAGACCGGGTTGCCGCCGAAAGTCGAGAGATGGTCTCCGGGTGTGAATGCCTTGGCGATTTCCTCCCGCGTGGTGAACGCCGACAGGGGGAATCCGTCGGCGATTCCCTTGGCCGTGACCACGATGTCCGGCACGACGCCGGAGTGCTCGATCGCCAGCATGCGACCGGTGCGTCCGAAGCCCGACTGGACCTCGTCGCAGATGAACAGGATGCCGCGCCGGTCGAGAATCTCCTTGACCCGCTTGAAATAGTCGGGGGGCGGCACGATGATGCCGCCCTCCCCCAGGACCGGCTCGGCGATGAAGGCCGCCACGTCCCCGGAGGTGCGCAGGTCGATCGCCCGCTCGAGATCGCGCGCGCATTCGCGTGCCACGATCGCCGGGTCCGTGCCGTAGGGGCTGCGGTACGGATAGGGGGCGGCGGCGAAGGCCACCCCGGGCAGATAGGGCCCACCCTTCTTCTTGCGGTTCCAGTTTCCGGTGACGCTCAGGGTGCCGACGGTGCGTCCGTGGAACGACAACTCGAGGGCGACGAACTCGCTCTTCCCGGTGAACTGCTTGGCGAGCCGCATCGCCCCCTCGATCGCCTCGGCGCCGCTGTTGCCGAAGAAGGAGACCCGGAGGTCCCGGGAGGGCATGATCGACGCCAGCGCCTCGGCGAAGTCGGCCGTCGGCCGGTTGTGGTAGAGGTAGGAGTTGCAGTGAACGAGTCGGCGCATCTGCGCCGCCGCAGCCTCGACGATCTCGGATCGGACGTGCCCGGCGTTGACGACCGAGATCCCCGAGAAGAGATCGATGTACTCCCGCCCCGCCTCGTCCCAGAGCTTCGCCCCCTGCGCGCGATCGACCACGATCGGCTGGACCTTCTTCAGGAAGTGCGTGTTGACGTAGAGGCGGTACTTCTCGACGGTGTTCATGCCGTTCTCCTGATCGCTCCGTCCGCCTTCGCCTGGCGGAACGCCTGCCAGCCCGGGATTCCGTTGACGCCGCCGCCGGCGTGCGTGGCGCAGGAGCCGTGGTACAGCCCCTTGATCGGCGTGCGGTAATCGGCGTAGCCGGGGGCCGGCCGCATGTGGAACAGCTGGTCGACCGACAGCTCGCCGTGGAAGATGTTCCCGCCGATGAGCCCGAGCTCCTTCTCCATGTCGTAGGGGCCGATCACCTGCCGGTCGATGACGGCGCGCTTGAAGTTCGGCGCCAGCTCCGTGTACAGGTCGATGATCCGGTCGGCGTAGGCCTCCAGCTCCTCGCGGTGTGGCTCCTTGCTCCAGTCGTCCGGCACCCACTGCGTGAACATCGAGAAGACGTGGACGCCCTTGGGGGTCAGCGTCGGGTCGAGCGAGGTCGGGATCGTCCCGTCGACGAACGGTGCCGTGGCCGCCTTGCGATCGATGTGCGCGTCCTGGAAGGCCCGCTCGGCGTAGCGCGGGGAGAAGCACAGCTCGACGGACCCGGTGTGGTGCTCCTGCAGATTCGTGCCGGGGTCCGCCCGGAAGCTCGGCAGCTCGGACAGCGCGACGTTGATCTTCACGACGCCGGAGCGCGTCTTCCAGCGCTCGATGTCGGTCACGAAGTCGGAGGGGAGATCCTTCCTGTCGAGGCACTGCAGGAAGGCGATCTTGGGGTGGATGGTGGTCACCACCACCGGGGCGAGGATCTCCTCACCGCTCTTCAGGGCGACACCCGTGACCCGGCCGTCGCGCGCGAGAATCTTCCCCACGGGGGCCTTCGTCCTGACCTCGCACCCGAAGCTCTCGGCCGAGCGGCGGATGGAGTCGGAGACCCCCCCCATGCCCCCTTCCTGGAAGCCCCACGAGCCGAGGTGCCCGTCCCCGACGTCGCCGATCGAGTGGTGCAGCATGACGTACGCCGTCCCGGGCTCGTCGGGTCCGGCCCAGGTGCCGATGACTCCGTTGATCGCGAGCATCCCCTTGATGGCGTCCGATTCGAACCAGTCGTCGAGGAGGTCGGTGACGCTCATGGAGAAAAGCCGGGTCACGTCCGCGACCCCGCGCACCCCGAGGCCGCGCACTTTCCACCCGGTGCGGGCCTGCGCCAGCAGATCCCCCGGGGCCATCGAGCCGAGCTTGGGTGGCACGCGCAGCAGCAGCGGTCCGAGGACGTCGGCCACCCCCTTCAGCCACTCCTCCCACTTCGGCAGCGTCTCGGCGTCCTTCTTCGAGAACTGGGCGATCGAGGCATGGCTCCGGGCGTGATCGCTGGCGAACACCTTGATGGCGCGGCCGTCGGGATAGGCCTGGTAGTAGGGGCCGAACGGCGTGACCTTGTAGCCGAAGTCCTTCAGCTTCAGCTCGCGGATGATCGTCGGCGGCATCAGCGACATCACGTACGAGTACGTCGTGACCCTGATCTCGGGATGGTTCGGGAACGGGGCGCTGGTGTCCGCCGCGCCGCCGACCTTGTGGCGGGCCTCCAGGACCAGGGTGCGGGCGCCGGAGCGCGCGAAATAGGCGCCGCTCACGAGCCCGTTGTGCCCCCCGCCGATGACGATGACGTCGTACCCCCTGCTCGCCATGCCTTCCCCCTCCCGGTGCGGCGCCGCCTTACGCGCGCGAGCACCGCGTATCACGTCGTGAGACCAGGCCCCTGGGCCCTGTGCTGGACGGCGTGGATTATCGTCCCGCTCGCGGGCAGGAATCAATGGACCCGTCGGCGTCGGATGTGGTAACAACTGAGGACTGCATGAGACTCACGGATCGCATCGCGCTGATCACGGGCGGCGCGTCGGGCATCGGGCTGGCGACCGCGGAGCGCTTCCTCGAGGAGGGGGCGCGGGTCGTCATTGCCGACATCGCGCGCGAGCGGGGCGAAGCCGCCGCGGCCGGGCTCAAGGACGGGGGGCACGCCCGGGTGTCCGCCATCGCCTGCGACGTGTCGCGCGGCGACCAGGTCGAGCGCCTGGTCGAGGAGGTGCTGGCCGCCCACGGCCGCATCGATATCCTGTTCAACAACGCCGGCGTGTTCGTGCCGCATGAAGTGCACGAGATCCCCGAAGAGGAATGGGCGGGGATCCTGGCGGTCAACCTCACGTCGGTCTACCTGGTCTCGAAGCACGTCGTGCCGCGCATGCTGGCGCAGGGCAGGGGCGTCATCGTGAACAACTGCTCGGTCGCCGGTCTGGTCGGCGACCACGGGTCGGCGGCGTACTGCGCGACCAAGGGGGCGGTCGCCCAGCTCACCCGGGCGATGGCCCTGGATTACGCGCGGCGCGGGATACGCGTGAACGCCATCTGCTGCGGCGAGATCGACACGCCGCTGTTCGTGAAGGAGGCGGGGCAGCTGGGCCTCACGGTCGAGGCGTTCCGCGCGCGTCTCGGGGAGGCGCACCCGATCGGCCGCATCGGCCGGCCGCGCGAGGCGGCCGACGCGGTCGTGTTTCTCGCCAGCGACGAGGCGAGCTTCCTCACCGGCGTCCTGCTGCCGGTCGACGGCGGCTACACGGCCGCCTGACGCGGGCGACGCGGTTCCGATGGCCGCTTTTTTCGCGTGATAAAATCGCGGCGCAAGTCGCCCGAGGGGAGGAGCGTTCCTCGATGACCGGGTTTTCCGGGAATGGACGGCCGATCGAGCAGGCCTGCTTCTGGCTCGCCGAGAGGCGGAGGGAGTCGGATCCGCCGCTCGTCGGGCGGCGCGAGGCGGGCGTCGCCGTCATCGGCGCGGGGTTCACCGGGCTGTGGACGGCGATCTTCCTCAAACGCCTCGACCCGAAACTGGAGGTCGTCGTCCTGGAGCAGGGGATCGCCGCGTACGGGGCCAGCGGCCGCAACGCCGGAATGGTGGGCGAGAGCATCGACCATTCGCACGGGCTGGCGATCGCCCACTTCGGGCGCGCCGAGGCGGCCCGCCTGGCCCGCCTGGGGGTCGAGAACCTCGAGGGCATGCTGCGCTTCCTGGAGGAGAACCGCATCGATTGCGATCTGGAGCGTACGGGACAGCTGCATGTCGCCCTCCTCCCGTCGCAGGTCGACGATCTGCGCGAGGACTTCGAGGTCGCCCGGACGCTCGGGATGACGCACTATCGGCTCCTCGATCGCGCCGAGACGCGGGCCGAGGTGCACTGCGAGCGCTACGAGGGGGCCCTTTTCAATCCTCGCGGCTGTCTCGTCAACCCGGTCAAGCTCGTGGAGGGACTGAAGCGTGAGGCGGTCCGCGCGGGGGTCGTCTTCCACGAGAGGACCCGCGTGACGGACGTCGAGCGCACTCATGACGGCGTGCGGCTGCGCACGGCCCATGTCCCGGGAATCCCGGGGACCTCGTCGCACATGGAGGCGACCGGCGCGGCGGCGACCCGTCTGCAGGCCGCCGCGCTGCGCCTGCAGGCCGCGGCGGCGCGCGTCCAGGCTTCCGTCCCGGCGGGGGCCGAGGGCGAACTCCTGGCGCGCCGCGTCGTCCTGGCGACCAATGCCTACACGCACCTGATCTTCCCGCGCCTTCTGAGCCGGTTCATACCGCTCTATGACTACATCCTGGTGAGCGAGCCGCTCACGGCGGAGCGGATGGAGCCCCTCGGCTGGCGGGGGCGCCAGGGCGTGACCGACGTGCGCGCCTTCTTCAAGTACTACCGGCTCACACGCGACAACCGTGTGCTGTGGGGAACGAGCGAGGCGGCGTATTACCCCGGCAACCGCGTCGATGCGAGCTGCGATCACTCCGAGCGGCACTACGCCGAGCTGCGCGACAGCTTCCGCAGGCACTTCCCGGCGCTCGCCGATCTGCAGTTCCCGTACGCCTGGGGCGGACCGATCTGCTCCACGACGCGCTTCACGCCCTTCTTCGGTTCGGCGGAGGACGGGAGAGTCGTCTACGGTCTGGGCTATACGGGGCACGGCATCGCCAACACGCACATGGCGGGACAGATCCTGGCGCACCTGACGCTGGGGCGCCCGAGCCCGCTGCTCGATCTCTCCCTGGTGCGCAGGAAGCCGTTCCCTTACCCGCCCGAGCCGCTGCGATCCGCCTCGGTGCGGGTGGTCACACGGGCCCTGCGCCGAGTGGATGCCGGCGGGCGGCCGGGACTTCTGCTGCGAGTCCTCGACCTTCTCGGAATCGGGCTATCGAGCTGAGTTGGCCCTCGGCGCTGCGTCCGGCTTCAGCACTCCCTCGAGCGTACCGGGATCGTCGAGCAGGATCCACTCGACGATCGACAGCGGCAGGCTCCCGCTTTTCAGAAGTTCATCATGGAAGGCGCCGAGGCGGAACTCCTTCCCCTTGCGGTCGCGGTAGAGACCGAGCAGCCGCATGATCTGCCACTTGCCGACCATGTAGGTGATCTTCTGCGTGGGCGAGGAGGCGGCCCCGGCCGCCTCCCCCTCGGCCGCCTCGCGGTCGAGGCCCCCCGCCTCCATGAAATATTTCACCGCCTGCTCGAACGTGAAGCGACCGGTGTGCAGGTTGACGTCGACGCCGATGCGGGCGGCGCGGTAGCGCGACAGACGGAGCACCTGCCCCTGCGCCGCCGATCCCTCGGGGTAGAGGCCGGTGCGCGTCAGCATCTCCTCGGTGTAGAGGGCCCATCCTTCGATGAACACGCCGTCGCCGTGCTGGCGACGGATCTCGTCTTTCAGGTGATTGGCGATCGACAGCTGCATGAAGTGGCCGGGGATCCCCTCGTGACCCAGGATCGGACGCGGGTCCTCGATGGCGGCGCGGATGTAGAAGTTGGCGCTCTTCGGGTCGTAGGTCGGGATGAAGTAGAAGCCGCCCGGATCGCTGTCGTAGATCCCCGGGGGGTTCATGAACCCTCCGGGGCTCGTCGGCTTGAACGCCGCGGGGAGCTGCCGGATGGAGAAGTGACCGAGATCGGGCGGCAGCGTCACCAGGTTCTTCTCCTTCAGGAAGCGGATCATCTCGTCCTCACGGCTCTCGTAAGCCTTCAGGAACTCCTCCTGGTCCTTCGGCACGGAGGGGCTGCGCGCGGGGTTCGGGTCGGCCATCGAGGGGTCGGGGAGGAGCGCCTCCAGCGCCCGGTAGCGCGCCAGCTCCGCCCGGCCGAGCATCTCCACCTGACCCGCGTCGAGCGGCAGGAGATAGGAGCGCCGCAGCAGCTCGTTGTAATGGGCCTCGCCCATCGGCTTCCACTCGGCCATCTGCGGCAGGCGCTTCTGCAGCCAGTCGGCGAATCCGTGCACGGCGGCGACCGCGGCGTCGGCCGTCTTGGCGAGATCGTCGCGCTCGGCCGGCTTCAGGTCGGAGGCAAGGGTCATCAGGCTGTCCTTGAACAGCGGGTCGATGGCGCGGGCCGCGTCGATGGCGAGCCTGGCGTAGAGACCGACCGGACGCGTCAGGTTCGCCCTCCCCTGATCCAGCAGGGCCGGCATCCCCTTCAGCCGCGCCGCCGCCGCGAGGGCCCGTGTCCGCGGAGGGGCGTACTCTTTCTTCAGGAGAGAGAAGATGGCGTTGCTGCACTCGTCCACGTAGACCTGGGGATCGGTCGCCTCGGGATCCAGGACCCGGTTGAAGAACTCGATCGTGTCGATCTGCGAGCGGAACAGGAGCCAGTCGATCCG
Organism: Candidatus Dormiibacterota bacterium; assembly: GCA_035635555.1. Lineage (NCBI taxonomy): Bacteria > Bacillati > Candidatus Dormiibacterota > Candidatus Dormiibacterota bacterium. The sequence goes on along the minus strand of DASQAT010000001.1, from coordinate 27,988 downwards.
ATCGTCCTTGGCCCAGCCGTTCCCCGGCATCGAACGGACCCGGGCCTGGATCTCGGCGATGTGTTTTCGCCGCGCCGCGACCGCCGTGCCGGAATAATCGGTCAGCCGGTCGTCCCACGTGTGCAGCCCCTGCGAGCTGCTCGCCACCGGGTAGCTCTGATCGCGCCAGTGGAAGTACTCGGAGGCCAACGTGTGCAACGTCTCGGGGGTTCCCGACGGGACGGCTCCCCGCGCGACGGAGACTCCCCCGACGAGCGCGCCGGCGGCGACAAGGACGACCCATCGCATCATCTCTCCTCCCACGGCTCTTTCGATCCGGTGCGCGGGCGCCTCCGCGGCCCCGCGTGCCGTCATTCTGCCCGAGCGGGGGACAGGGCGCAAGCGGTGCCGGGCCCGGTCGAGCGCGGCTGGATCAGCAGCCGCGTGCGCCTGGTCCTGCGGAAGGCGCGGGCCCGCCTGCGGCAAGCCGAGCTCCGCCGAAACCTCCCCCCGCCGCCGCTCATCTGATGTATGTTGCACCCGAATCACCCGCCCGGCGCGTAAGCCCAGTGCGAGAGGTGAATCATGGCCAGCCCGGTCGAAGCCCTTCTGCGCGATCAACTCACCGAAAGGCGCCAGAAGCTCGAGGACGCCGCCGATCTCATCCCCGGCGACGAGCAGGTCCGGCGTCTGCTGCGCGAGGTGGACGCTGCGCTCAATCGCATGGACAAGGGGACGTTCGGCATCTGCGAGTCCTGCCACGACACGATCGAGGCCGATCGACTGGTGGCCGACCCGTTGATGGAGTATTGCCTCGATCACCTGACGCGAACCCAGCGGCAGGCCCTGGAGCGCGACCTCGATCTCGCGGCGCAGGTCCTGCGCGGTCTGCTGCCTCCCCCCAGCCAGAGGTTCCCCGGCTACGAGGTGGCCCGTCATTACGAAGGGGCGGGCCCGGTCTCGGGGGACTACTGCGACGCGGTCGGCGCCCAGGACGGCAGCCTCTACTTCGCCATCGGCGACGTCTCCGGAAAGGGGGTCGCGGCGTCGATGCTGATGGCGCACCTGCACGCCACCCTGCGCGCCCTGGTGCCCCTGAACCTGCCGCTCGACCAGCTGGTCACGCGCGCCAGCGGCCTGTTCTGCGAGAGCGCGCTCCCCAGCCACTTCGCGACACTCGTCCTGGGGCGCGCCCTCCGCGGCGGCGAGGTGGAGATCAGCAACGCCGGGCATGTCCCGCCGTTGATCGTCCGCGGCCGGGACATCGAGCGGGTCGCCCCCACCGGGATTCCGATCGGGATGTTCTGCGACGCGCGCTTCACCTCGACCCGTCTGCGGCTGTCGCCGGGGGACACCATCCTTCTCTATACCGACGGCGTCAACGAGGCGCGCAACAACTCGGGGGAGGAGTACGGCATCGACCGCCTCACCGGCCACCTTGCGAAAAACGTCGCGCAGGCGGCGCCGGACATGGTCGGGGCGCTCCTGCACGACTTGAGGGCCTTCCGCTCGGGGGCCGCCCAGGCCGACGACATCACGCTCATGGCGGTCCGCCGTCTCGACTAGGAGCAGGTCCGGGCCCTCGCCCATCCCCGATCTCATCCGCGCCGCGAGAATGGGGTAGAATCCCGCTCCCCCTGCTGAGTGTCCGGGAGGAGCGAGCCTTTCATCCGCTGGTGAGAGGAGAGACCATGCCCCGTCATCCGATTCGCGTCGGCGTCACCCTGCTCTGTACCCTGCTCGTCGCGGCCCCCCTCGCCTTCGCAGCCGACGAGCCCGACAAGCCCTCGAAAGGACCGGAGGAGCTCAAGGGCCTGAAATTCAGGCTCGTCGGCCCCGCGGCAGGCGGCCGGGTGGCGCGGGTCGCGGGGGTCGCCGGCAACCCCCTCGTCTACTACGCGGCGTCCGCCTCGGGAGGAGTCTGGAAGTCGGACGACGGCGGACTCGAGTGGAAGTCGGTCTTCGACGACCAGGACGACGCCTCCATCGGCTCGATCGCCGTGGCGGCCTCGAACCCCGCCGTCCTTTATGTCGGCGCGGGGGAGGCGAACATCCGCGGCAACGTCGCCGCAGGACACGGCATCTACAAGTCGACCGACGGGGGGAAGACCTGGTCGCACGTCTGGAAACAGGAGGGGCAGATCGGCACGATGGTCGTCCACCCGCAGGACCCGGACGTCGCCTTCGCGGCGGTCCTTGGCCACGCCTTCGGTCCCAATCCCGAGCGGGGCGTGTACCGCACTCGGGACGGAGGAAAGACCTGGCAGCAGGTGCTCAAGAAGGACGCGGACACGGGGGCCTCGAGCGTCTGTCTCGACCCCTCGAACCCGAACGTCCTGTTCGCCGGCCTGTGGCAGGCGCGCCGGCGCCCGTGGCAGATGACCAGCGGCGGCCCGGGCAGCGGTCTGTACGTGTCGCGCGACGGCGGCGACAGCTGGAAGCAGCTCACCGGGCACGGCCTGCCGGAAGGGATCTGGGGGAAGGTCGGCTGCGCGGTCGCCCCCTCCGACGGTCGCCGCGTGTACGCCTTGATCGAGGCGGAGAAGGGGGGGCTGTTCCGCTCCGACGACGGCGGCGGGTCCTGGGACCTCGTGAGCGGGCACCACGCCCTGAGGCAGCGCGCCTGGTACTACACGACGCTCACCGTCGATCCCGCGAACGCGGACGTGGTCTGGTTCCCGCAGGTGCCGATGCTCCGCACGCTCGACGGCGGCAAGACGATCAAGAAGGTGAAGGGGGCGCACCATGGCGACCACCACGACCTCTGGATCGATCCGAAGGACCCCAAGCGGATCATCGGCGGGAACGACGGCGGCGTGGACCTGTCCTGGGACCGCGGGGAGACCTGGACGGCGCCCGCCCTGCCTCTCGGGCAGTTCTACCACGTGGCCGCGGACACCTCCGTGCCGTACCGCGTGTCGGGGGCGATGCAGGACCTCGGAACCGCCTCCTGTCCGAGCGACAGCCTGTCGTCGGACGGCATCGCCAACGCCGATTGCTACGACGTCGGCGGCGGTGAGGCCGGGTTCACGGCGCCCGATCCGTCCGATCCGAACGTCGTTTGGGCGGGGGAGTACTTCGGCATCATCACGCGCTACGACCACCGCACCGGCACGGCGCGCAACGTCTCGGCCTATCCCGAGAACTGGTCGGGCCACGGCGCCGAGGACAATCGCTATCGCTTCCAGTGGACCGCCCCCATCCACGTCTCGCCGCACGATTCGAAGGTCGTCTACCACGCCGCCAACGTGCTGTTCCGGACGGAGGACGGAGGCCAGACCTGGAAGGCCATCAGCCCCGACCTGACGCGCAACGACAAGACGAAGCAGAAGTGGTCGGGCGGGCCGATCACCGGGGACAACACGGGGGTCGAGTGGTACGACACGATCTTCGCGGTCGCCGAGTCGCAGAAGGAGAAGGGGCTCATCTGGGTCGGCAGCGACGACGGCCTGGTGCACGTCACCCGCAACGGCGGCGTCGACTGGACGAACCTGACGGCGAACATCAAAGGGATTCCGGATTGGGGCACGGTGAGCTCCATCGAGCCGTCCCCCTTCGACGCCGCCACCGCCTACGTCACGGTGGATGCGCACCGGATGGACGACACGCATCCGTACATCTGGAAGACGACCGACTACGGCAGGACCTGGAAGAGCCTGGCGGCGAAGCTCCCTCAGGACGTCTACCTGCACGCGGTGCGCGAGGACCCGAAGCGCAAGGGGCTCCTGTACGTCGGCACGGAGAGGGGCGTCTCGTTCTCGCGGGACGACGGGGCCACCTGGCAGGTCCTCGGCCTGAACCTGCCGACGGTCGCGGTGCACGATCTCGTCGTCAAGGAGGACGATCTCGTCCTCGCGACGCACGGCAGGTCGATGTGGATTCTCGACGACCTGACGCCGATCCGCGAATGGTCCAGCCAGATCGCGGGAAGCGCCGTGCACCTCTTCCCGCCGCGGCCCGCGGTCCGCTGGGAGTACCGCTCGTCGTTCCACGGCGAGGGGCCCGGCGAGAACCCCCCGCACGGCGCCGCAATCAGCTACTTCCTCAAGAAGAAGATCGACGGGGAGGTCACGATGGAGATCGTCGACGCGGGCGGCGCCGTCGTGCGCAAGCTGTCGAGCAAGAAGGAACCGCCCGATTTCGAGGAGGACGACCCCGACGGTCCCGGCCATCCCCCGGAGAAGGCGGCCCTGTCGACCGACGCCGGCGTGCAGCGCGCCGTGTGGAACCTCGAGTACGACAGCGCCACGGTGATCAAGAAGGCGAAGACCGAGGGGAACCCGAAAGCCGCCCCGCGCGCCGTTCCGGGGACCTACACCGTGCGGCTCACCGTCGACGGGAAGACGGTCACCGCCCCGCTCGAGGTGCGCAACGATCCCCGGCTCAGCGTTCCCAAGCCCGACATCGACGAGCAGGTGGCCTTCGCGAAGAAGGTCCAGGCGCAGGTCACGAGACTTGCGCTGCTGGTCGCGCAGATCCGTTCCGTGCGCGAGCAGGTGGCGCTGCGCGGCGAGGCCCTGGAGGGGAGCGCGCGCGCCGCGGACTGGACGAAGGCCGCCAAGGACCTGGTGTCGAAGTGCGACGCCCTCGAGGAGAAGATCCACCAGCCGAAGGCCGAGGTGGAGTACGACATCCTGGCGAAGGGCGCGAGACTGTACGCGCGCCTGAGCCCGCTGCTCAGCTTCGCCGTCGACGGCACGGGCGCGCCGACGAAGGGAGAGCGCGACGTCTTCACCGACCAGGTGCGCGAGCTGGACGGCCTGGAGGCCGAATGGAAGGCGCTGGTCGCAGGCGACCTCGCGGCGCTCGGGCGGAAGGGGCGCGAGCTGAACCTCGGCGACATCGTCGTCCCGGAGGCTACGGCCACGCGCTGAGGCCGCCGGGGGCGGACCCGCAAGGGGGGCGCGGGGCACGGGTCCGGCCTCGCTGTTCGCGAGGCCTCCCCTCTCTTCGCCTCGCGACGCCCACCGCGCTGTGAAGCGCGCGGCGGGGCCCCGTCGCGAGGTCTCAGAAGGCCCCGCGCCCCCCTTGCGGGCCCGCCCCGCACCGCGGAGACGACGCCGACCACGAGACCCCGTCATCACCGATGCCGTCCCGCGTCCTCGAAGACGGCAGAACACATTTGTTTTTTAGTTTCAAGCACTCGCCGTGGTGCGGGGCGGGCGGGGGCAGGCCAGGGGGGCGGGGCCTTCTGAGAGCCTGAGCCGGGGCCCCGCCGCGCGTTTCACAGCGCGGTGGGCGGCGAAGGCCGAAGAGAGGGGAGGCCTCGCGATCAGCGAGGCCGGACCCGTGCCCCGCCCCCCTGGCCTGCCCCCGCCCGCCTCCCCTCAGCGGGGCAACGCGCTCCAGTTGAGGACGGCGTTCCAGAGCAGACGGTAATCCGAGCGGTTCATGTCGCGGTGGATCGGGCTGAAATTGTAGGCGACGACGTGACCGCGGCCGATCGGCAGGTCGAGCACCGCGGGTCGTCCCTTCAGATCGGACTCGCCGCGCATGCCGCCGCTGACGACCATCGGGCCGGCGCCCCCCCAGGTCGCGACCACCGGGCGCCGGTCGACCGGCCCCTCCAGGCAGGACGTGCAGTAGGCCATGGTGTCCCAGCGCAGCGGCAGGTTGTAGACGTGCTCGTCGTTGCGGAAGACCGTGGTCTCGCCGCCGTAGCCGTATGAGATCGGGTGATCGGGCCGGTCGAAACTGAGGCGCAGCTCGCTCCCCGGGGTGAACACTCTTCCCTCCGGGGCGCGCCGCACGCCGCGGACGAGACCCCCCTCGAGGGCGAGAGCCGAGCCGCTCCCCAGAGTCAGGAGGATGCCCCCTTCCTCCACGAAGCGCCGGATCGACTCCAGCCCGACGTATCCGGGCCCGCCGGTGATGTCCTCCGAGGAGACCGGCAGACCGAGGCTCGGGTATTCGGGCGTCTTGCTGAACGGCATCGGCCCCGCGGTCGGCGCGATACCGTGGATCTGACCTTGCAGCTCGAGGCGGCAGAAGGGGCCGTAGACGATCACGTCGACTTTGTCCTTGAGCCCGCCGGCCCGCACGTCCTCGTCGCGCAGGTAGGCGTAGGGGATCTTCTCGCGATCGAGCGTGAGCCTGATCCATCCCATGTAGTCGGTGTCGGCCCACGGCACCCACAGGCCCAGCCGCGGCAGCGTCGTCTCGTGGCGGGGGACGTCGGGGAGGCCCGGCGCGCCGCGGAAATCGAGCGCCAGGTCGCGGCTCGCGGCGTCGAGCGCCGCGCGCAGACCGTCCCGGCGCGGCACGATCCACGAGCCGGCCGGGTAGTCCTGACCGCCGCTGCGGAACGCCTTCTCGGCGATCTCGACCTTGAACGACGCGAGCCGCGCGCGCGCCGCCAGGAGCGCCTCCTGCCCGGTGTCGCGCAGCAGGAAGACGGTCCCGTCGCCGGCGACCCGGCCGCCCGGCACGACGTCGGATCGCAGCGGCTCCAGGGGCGCGGTCCGCGCGCGCTCGTCGTCGATGCGCGCCGTCGTCACCCCGAACCCGACGGGGAAGGCCCAGGACACGTCGTCGTACGGGATGTTCTCGGCCTCCGCGGGGAAGCGCTGCGGCTCGAGGAGATCGACCGCGTAGTTGCGATACGGCTGGTCGAGCCTCACGATGAACGACCCCCGCGGGAAGGTCCCCTCGGCCACGCTCAGATCGGACGTCAGGCGGCCCACCTCGATGTGCTGGTCCCGGAGACGGTTGATCATCGCGGCCACGCGCAGCCGGTCGGCCTGGTCCTCGGGGATGACGAAGGCGCAGGGTTTCTCGGCGACCCCCTTGTGCCAGGAGTTGTAGCCGGTGCGGTAGAAGTTCCTCAGCATCTCCTCGGCGTGGCGGGCGCTCCAGTCGAGGATCGTCAGGGCGCCGGTCTCCTGGTAGTTCACGTTGTCGCGCATCGACCAGCGGAAGCTCTGCGGCGGGGGCACCGGCCGGTACCACTCGACGCTCAGGTAGTCCTCCTGCTCGCCGCCGCCCCCCGCGATGCTGCGTGACGTCGTCTCGGGCGTGGTGTTCCCGAAGGTCTCGTAGCCTCGCCCGATGCTGTTGTGGTTCATGGCCACGGAGTCGAGATAGTGCAGGCCGAAGTTCTCGCCGAAGTTCCAGGTCCACACTCCGGGCATCCCCATCGCCGTCAGCGCCGTGACCTCGTGCAGGCTCATCTCCATGAACTGGCTGGTGACGATCGGATCGAGGTGCGGGTTGTACGGGCCGGTGCCGTTCCAGGTCTGCAGCAGTGCTATCGACTCGTGCAGGTCGTGCACCACCGTCGGGTGGTAGTCGAAGAACATGTCGTGCACGGCGCGCGTCACCGCGAATGCCTTCTGGTGCGCGTCGCGGTTGATGTCCACGTACACGTAGCGGTTCCAGTACGGCGGGGACATGCGCGGCAGCGCGTCGAAATCCGTCTTTCCCTTGAGGTAACGGTAGAACCAGTCGGCGACCTTGTCGCGGCCGTCCGGCTCGGCGATCGGGTTGATGAGCACCAGCACCCGCTCGCGAATGCCGCGGATCATCGGCTGCTCCGAGACGGCGAGCCGGTAGGCGAGCTCCATGCACATCTCGCCGCTGCCGGTCTCGTCGGCGTGCAGGCCGCAGTTGAAGTAGTAGATCGGCCGCGCCGTGGCGATGATCGTCTCGGCCTGCTCGGGGCTGGTGCGGCGCGGGTCGGCGAGGGCGGCCGTCGCCCCCTTGAGCCGCGCCAGATCGCGGATACCGGCCTCGTCCGCGATCGCGACCAGGACGATGTCGCGTCCCTCCTCCGTCCGGCCGATCGTCTCGACATGCACGCGGGGGGACGCCGCCGCCAGCGCCCGCACGTACGCCTGGATCGCCCCGGCGTGCGTCAGCTCCCCGGGGGCGCCGACCAGGTGGCCGAGCCGCTTCGTGGGGGACGGGACGGTGTCCGACGCGGGCACGTACGCCACCCACGGGCTCAGGAAGCGCGGCTCCGTCGTGAAGCGGGCGATCCCCTCCACCGAGCCCGGCTCGGGGGTGTCCGGGTCGGAGGGGCCCGCGGTTCGCGCCGCCGCGGCGGCGCAGGCGAGGGCCAGGGCGAGGATCGAAAGGCGAACGGCGCGATTCATCGGGCGGCTCCCTTGAGATGCTTGTCGTACCAGGCGATGTAACGCTCGAGGACGTCCTTCTGGAAGCTCGGCCGCGTGATGTCGTGGAACTCGTCGGGATAGACGACCAGCTCGGTCTCGACCCCGAGCCGCCGCAGCGACTCGTACATCTGCTCCGAGTTCACGATCGGCACGTTGTGGTCCTCGTTGCCTCCCAGGAACAGAGTGGGAGTCTTCACCTTGTCGATCTGGAACCACGGAGACAGACGCATCCAGGTCTGCACGTTCTTCCACGGAAGACCCGCCTCCATCTCCCAGGCGTACACGTACTCGTCGACCCCGTAGTTCGCGAAGCCGTTCGCCTCGCCGGCGCCGGCGACCGCCGCCTTGAAGCGGGTCGTCTTCGTGATCACGACGTCGGTGAGCATTCCGCCATAGCTCCAGCCGCCGACCCCCAGCCGGTCCGCGTCGGCGGCGCCCGTCGCCACGACGTGATCGATCGCCGCCATGATGTCGTCGTAGTCCTTGTTCCCCCAGTCGGCGAAGATGGCGCGGCTGAACGCCCGCCCGTAGCCGGTCGAGCCGCGCGGGTTCGCGCCGACGACGGCGTAGCCCCGGGCCGCGAGCATCTGCCACTCTTCGTCGAAGGCGGTGGAATACTGGCCGTTCGGCCCGCCGTGGATGAGGAGGACCGAGGGGAGCCTGGCCCGCGCCGGGGCGCCGGGCGGCCGCACCAGGAAACCGTCGACCATCGTTCCGTCGCGGCTCTTCGCCTTGAAGCGCTCCACCGGTCCGAGGGCAATCCCCTTCAGGAAGGCGTCGTTCACGTGACTGACCCGCCGCAGGGCGCCGCCTGCCAGGGCCGAGACTTCGGACGGCTGGTCGGGCCGGCTCGAGAGGACGGCGATCTCCCCTCCCTTTCCCACGTCGAACGCCTGGACGTCCAGCTCGCCGTCCACGACGCGCTCGACGGGGCCGCCGCCCGCGGGAACGCGGGCGAGATGGCTGTTCCCTCCCTCCTCCACCATGAACAGGATCGATCTTCCATCCGGAGAAAAGAGCGGCGCGGCGACGACGCGATCGAGCGTGCGGGTGACGTTCGTCTCGGGGCCGCCGCCGACGGGGACCAGGCCCAGATCGAGGGTGCCGTACCAGATGTCCTTCGGGTCGCCGCCGGCCACGAAAGCGATCGCGCGGCCGTCCGGGCTGAACACCGGGGCGCCGTCCGTTCCCGGCGACGTCGTCAGCCGGCGCGGGACCGCGCCCGCCTTCGCCTCCACCAGGAAGATGTCGGTGTTCTCGTTGCTGTCCGGATCGGGGGTCCGGTTGCTGGTGAAGGCGATCGAGCGGCCGTCCGGAGACCACGCCGGCTCGCCGTCGTCGTAGGGACCGGTGGTGACGGCGATGCTCTTCCTGGTCGCGACGTCGAAGACGTGGACGTGGTGGCGGAGGTCCGTCAGGTAACCCTCGCCGTCCCTCTTGAACTTCAGCCGACGGATCACGATCGGCTTGGGCGGCTTCTCCTTGTCCCCGGGAGCCGCGCCACCCTTGTCGCCCGCCGTCTCGGGATCGTCGCGATCGACATCCTTGACGATGAGCGCCAGGCGGCCGCCGTCCGGCGACCAGGCGAGCGCCGACACGTTGGCCTTGTAATCCGTGAGCCGGACCGCCTCGCCGCCGCGCCGGTCCATGAGCCAGACCTGGGTCCAGGTCCCGTCCCGGTCCGACAGGAAGGCGAGGTAGCGCCCGTCGGGGCTGAAGCGCGGGCTCGTCTCCGAGTACGGGCTCGCCGTCAGCCGGATCGCCTCCCCGCCCGCGAGGGGCGCCATCCAGATGTCGGTGTCGCTCTCGTCCCGATCGGCGTCCAGGGACGTGACCTCGTAGGCGACGGAGCGTCCGTCGGGGCTGACCTTGGGATCGGAGACCTCCTTGAGGTTGAAGATGTCGGCGGGCTTCAGGGGGCGGGTCCCGGCCCCGGCCGCCGCGACCATCGTCAGAAGGAGGAGAGCCCCCAGGGACACGGCGCGTTTCATCGAATCACCTCCCGTTTCGTTCCGTGGAATGTCGCGCGCACAATCCCGGGAACCGAGCATACTGTATCCGATGCCGGATCCAGTCGACGCCGCCCGCCTCAGGACCGGACGCCTCGCGCGGCTGCAGGCCGCGCTGCGCGCCCGGGACATCGATGCCTGCCTGCTGTTCAACGAGCCGAACGTCCGCTACGCGACCGGCGCCTCCGCGATGCCGATCTGGAGCAACACGACCTTCGTCCGCTGTGCTCTCGTCCCGGCCGAGGGGCGGCCGATCCTCTACGAGCACCCGAATTCGATGCACCTGTTCCGCGGCCTCGAGTCCGACGTCCGCCCGATGCACGCCTGGGAGTTCTACGACGACACCGAGGCCCACGCCCGGACCTTCGCGCGCGAAACCGCGGCGGCGCTCAGCGAGATCGGTGTCGGGGGGCGCCCCCTCGCCGTCGACCGGCTCGGGACGCCCGGATACCTGGCCCTGCAGCGGGAGGGGATCGCAATCGTCGACTCGGCGCCGGTCACGATCGCCGCACGCGAAATCAAGACGGCCGAAGAGATTGCGCTGCTCGAGCTGAACGGCGCCATCCTGATGGAGATGCTCGCCGACTTCGAGCGCGCCGTCTCCCCGGGCGTGCGCGAGCGGGAGCTTCTGGCCGTCCTGGCCGACACCCTGCTGCGGCGCGGCGGAGAGCACCTCGCCACCAGCACCGTCTGTTCGGGCCCGAACACCAACCCCTGGCGCGCCGAGGCCACCGCGCGCGTCCTCGAACCGGGTGACCTGGTCTACGTCGACACCGACGCTGTGGGGATCGAAGGGTATTTTTTCTGCGTGTCGCGCGCGTTCCTGTGCGGCGACGTCCGGCCGACGCCCGCCCAGCGGGAGGTGTACAGGATCGCGCACGACTGGCTCACGGCTCTGCGGGCGCTGATCCGCCCGGGCATCACCTGCCGTGACCTCGCGGACCGGGCGCCGCGCCTGCCGGCGAAGTTCATGCCACAGCGCTACGAAGTCATGATCCACGGCATCGGACTGGAGGAGGAGAGCCCGAGCGTCGCCTACCCGGGCGATCCGCAGCCGAACGGCGAGCGCGTCCTGCAGGAGAACATGGTCCTCGTCGCGGAGCTGTACTGCGGAGAGGTCGGTGGGCGGGACGGCGTCAAGCTCGGCGACCAGGTGGTCGTCGGGGCATCAGGCTTCAAGGACCTGGTGCCGTATCAGCGCTGCGAAAGGCTGCTGGATTGAAGGACTACCTGCCTGGCGTCGAGGTGGTGACCGGCCAACCGGTGCGTGGCGCCGTGATCTGGCTGCACGGCCTCGGCGCCGACGGTCACGACTTCGAGTCGATCGTTTCGTATCTCGGGCTCGATCGGCTCGGCGTGCGCTTCGTCTTCCCGCACGCCCCGCGCCGTCCGGTGACCATCAACATGGGGCTCGTCATGCGGGCCTGGTACGACATCCGGGGGCTCAGCGTGGGGAGTGAACCGGACCTGAAGGGGATCCGCGAGTCGGTGGCCCAGGTCACGGACCTGGTCGACCGGGAGCGCGAGCGCGGCCTCGACAGCACCAGAATCGTCCTGGCCGGGTTTTCCCAGGGGGGCGTGGTCGCGCTGCACGTCGCCCTGCGCTACACGGAACGCGTGGCGGGTGTCGTGGCGCTCTCGACCTACCTGCCGGAAGCGGAGGCGCTCGAGAAGGAGTGGAGCGACATGAACCGGCGGATCCCGATCTTCCAGGCGCATGGTCTGTACGATTCGATGATCCCGCCCGAGCTGGGGGAGCAGGCCCGTGACCGGCTGCAGGCGGTCGGGCACTCTGTGAACTGGAATGCCTACCCGATGCAGCACGAGGTCAACGCCGACGAGATCGCCGACCTGGGCGCCTGGCTGCGCGGGCGGCTGGCGGTCGACGACGAGACCGGAGGCCCGGGACCCTGAACACACGACCCGCCCGTACGCCGACGTTCTCTCGCAAGGGTCCGCAGGCCGTGCGATCCGCGACACTCGTCGTCACCGTCCTCCTGGCGGCCGCCGCCGCTGCCGGCTGCGGCCCGGGCGACGGGCTCGGGGATCGGGCCACGAGCCGCCTGCCGATCGTGAAGCCGCCCCGGGCCACGGCGTCGGTGCAGGGCGCAGCTGTCTACAGCAAGGAGATCCTCACCGAGACCTACACAATCGACAGGATCTACAAGTCGATGACCGGGCCGATGGGGACGCTGCGTTTCGAGATCGATCCCGGAGCCGGCCCGGAGCTTCTGTGGATCACCGGATTCGACGCGGTCATGACGGCCCCGGACGGCGAGACGGAGATGTCGCGGGAGTTCATGTGCCACACCAACCTGAGCATCCGCCCCGGGCCCGGTGTCCTGTACGAGTTCCCGACGGCGCTGCAGCCGTCGAGCGGCCGGCTGTTCTCGCTGGCGCAGGGACAGCTCTCGATCCGCCTGCCGCCCGGGTTCGGTGTGCCGGTGCTGTCGAACCAGACGGTGCAGGTCGCCGCCCAGGTGCTCAACCACAACATCGCCGATCACGCGTTCGAGGTGCGCCACCGGATCAGCATCGAGTTCGTGCGCGATCGCGATCTGGCGCGTCCACTCACGCCGCTCATGCCGCGAGCCGTGTTCGGCATGAAGCTCATCGGCGGCAGCGACGGGTACTTCGCCCTGCGCGCCGGAGAGATCGACGCGAAGCTGCACGGCGAGGGGTGCCAGGTGGGGGTGGACGCCGGCACGCAGTACTCCGCCGTCCTCAAGGACGATCAGGGGCGCACCTTCTCGGGACACTGGATCGTCAAGCCGGGCCGCGAGGAGAACCACACCCTGGTGACGAGGCTCCTGGCCCTGCCCTACGACACGACGCCGCATTACGTGGCCGCGCACCTGCACCCATTCGCAGAGTCCGTGGAGCTGCGCGATCTGACCGGCGGCACGACCGTCTACACGAGCCACGCGCGGCAGGTCCCGGATCGCGTCGGCCTGGCGGAGGTTGAGTTCCTGTCGAGCGCGGAGGGGATCCCGCTCTACAAGGATCACCAATACGAGGTGGTCAGCGTGTACGACAACACGTCGGGGGTCGACCAGGACGCCATGGCGACCATGTTCCTGTACCTCGCCGCCAAGGATCTCGACCTGGCACGCTTCAGGCGCTAGAGCAGTTCCTGCGCCCCGCGATCGTCGAGGCGTGCGGCCCGGACGACGAAGCGCCGGCCGGCGCGGCCGAGGACGTGGAACGGATAGCACGTGACGAGGGTCAGGCGGGGCTCCCCTGACGGTTCCAGCGGCCGGGTGTCGTCCTGGCCGACGACCTCGACCGACAGAACCCGATAGCGTGCCACGTCACCGGCTCGACCCGAGAGCTCCAGGATATCGCCGGGTTCCGCCGCGCGCAGCCGGCCGAACGGTCCGTCCCTGTGGCCGGCGATGACGCAGTTGTCCGGGGCTCCGGGCAGGGCGCTCCCCTCCAGGTGACCCGGTCCCAGCGACAGGCTCCTCGGGTCGGTTCCCTCGACGACCACCGTCTCGATTCCCAGGCGCGGCGCGCGCAACAGGGCGAGCGCCTCGCCGCGTCGCGGCGGACGTGGCGCCACGCGAGCGCCGACGGATCGGGTGGCACCGGAGGCGGGTTCCGCTGCGGTCGCGAACAGGTCGGCGTGCCGCCCCTGCCAGATCCATCCCCGGACTGTGATCGAAGCGGCGCAGACGAGAAGCGACGCCCCGGCGATCAGGGCAACGTGGCCGACCGTGCGGCGCATTCCGTCCCTCGAGAGAGTCACTCCGGCGTCAGGCCCGCCGGCGCCGCGCCAGCAGAAGACCTCCGCCCAGGAGCGTCGCGCCGAGAGCGATCATCCAGGGGACCGGGCCCGCCGTCACAGGCATCGAGCGAGCGCCCGGAGCCGTCCCGGAGACCTCGCCCCCCCGGGCGCCGGCCGGAGCCGCGACCGTCGATCCCTGGATCGTCCGCGCTCCCGAACCCGCTGCGGTCGCGGACTCGGCCCCGAGCGAGGACCCGTGGGCAACGAGCTGCGCGACGGTCTCCCGATCGAGCATCCCGCTGTCCGGGATCGAGTGTCTCCTTTGAAACACCCGGACGGCGTCGATTGTGTTCTGGTCCATGCGTCCGGCCTCGTAGCGGCCGGCTTTCAAGTAGTGATCGCCCAGCAGGATCTTCTGGGCCGCCTGGACCTCCCCGGCGGACGTGTACGGTGAGCCGTAGTCATCGAGGGTCATCGCGGAGACGGGAGCACCCAGCAAGGGAAGCAGCAGCAGAACGGGAAACGGCAGCCGCCTCCCGCGTACGTCGCGCGTCGTCATGTGTGTTCTCCTGATGGTACCGCAGCGGTAGAGCCCGGTGCCTCTGACCGTGGATACTAGCACACCCTCCCGGAACGGTTTGACGGGGTGCCGTGTCTCCACGGATGGTATGCTCTCTTCGTGCCGAGGGGCTGGCTGTATCGCTTCGCGAGGACCCTCTTCGACCAGACGATTCGTCTCTACTATGGCCGCATCGAAGTAACCGGCCGCGACCGTGTCCCGGCCGCCGATCCGGTCATCCTGGTCGCCAACCATCCCAACTCCGTCGCGGACGCCTGTCTCGTGGGGACCCAGATCACGGGACGCCGGGTCAACTTCATCGCCAAGGACACGCTGACGCGGGCGCCCGTTCTCGGTTGGCTGGCGCGGTCGGTCGGCGTCGTCGGCGTGGCGCGCCCGATGGAGTACGGGGGGGACAAGGAGCTGGCCAGGGAACGCAACCGCCGGGCGGTCGAGACGTGTGTTCCAAGACTCCTGGCAGGCGAGGTGATGGCGATCTTCGGAGAGGGGATCTCGACCGACGCCCGGCACCTGCACGTGATCCGCAGGGGAGCGGTGCGCTTCGGCTACGCCGCGGAGCAGGCGGCCGGCTTCCGTCTCGGCGTGGCCTGGGTCCCGGTGGGGATCAGCTATTCCGCAAAGCAGCGCTTCCGGAGCGACGTACTGATCCGCATCGGCGCGCCGCTCCGCCTGAGGGACCTGCATCCCGACCCCGCGGCGGGGGAGGCGGAGGTCGTCGAGCGAGGCACGGAAAGGCTGCAGCGCGAGATCGGCGACCTCGTCGTCAACATCGAGAAGGAGGAGCTGGGGGGGCTCATCGACCGCGCCGCCGACCTGCTCGGAAGCCCGGACGCGCCGATGGAGTCGCGCGTCGAGCGCCAGCAGCGCGTGGCGCGGGCGCTGCAGCAGGTCAACCGCACGGAACCGCGGCGCGTCGCCGATCTCGAGACGGAGCTCGCGCGTTACGACCGGCGCCTCCTCGACACCGGCCTGACCGACGAGGCGGTCCGCCAGCGCCATCCGACCCTGGCGTTGTGGCAAAGCCTCCGCGGCCTCCTGGCGCACGGGACCCTTCTCCTGCTGAACCTGTACGGCTGGATCAACAGCCTCCTGCCGCGCTGGAGCTCGTATCTCCTGGGCGGCCTCGCACGCCGCATCGAAGAGTCGCGGAAGGCCGACGGCGGGACCCGCTCGCCGCTCGTGCAGCAGGTGGCCTGGTCGACGTACGGAGGGTGGCTGGGGGCGGCGATCGCCCTGCCCGCTCAGATCCTCATCGTCTTCCTGTGGATCTCCGCGGGCCGGGGCCGGACGACCGGGGCGGTCGTGGCCGCGATCTACGCGCTGACCCTGATCCCCTCGTGGCGGATATACGTGGAGCGCCGCGACCTGTTTCAAAGACATCTCGGCCGGACGCGGGAGGCCCTCCGATTCCTGCGCAACGCGCGCGGCGCGCTGCGGCTGCAGGCCGATCGCCGGCGGATCGCCCGGGCCCTGCGCGCGCTCCTCGCCGAGCACGAGGCCGCCCCCGGGTCCCGCGGCCTCGAGGGCCGGGAGACACCGGGACCATGACCGATGCTCGCAGGCGCTCAGCCGCTCCTTGGACAAGGCGTGACGGGATCGGGAGTCGCGGGCTTTCTAGAGAGCCTTCCCTCAGCGCCCCGCCGGCGCGTGCCTGGAGCGCCTCGCCGCCAGGACGAAATTGACCTCCGCGCCGATGGCGAAAATGGTCCCCGACACGTACAACCAGAGGAGGACGGCGATGACGGAGCCGATCGAACCGTAGAGCATCTTGTAGGAGGACAGGGAGCGCACGTAGAGGCCGAAGACCGCCTTGGTCGCCTCCCACAGGACCGCCCCGGCGAGGGCGCCGGCCCACGTCTGCGGAAAGTGCCGGCGGACCGAGGGGCCGAACAGGTAGAGGGTCAGGAGGAGGATGAAGTTGAAGGCGATCCCGAGCGCCGCCATGCACAGCGTCAGGAGGGCCGACTCCCACCGGCCGGGAAGCGTCCGCTCCGTCAGGGCGCTTGCGATCACGGGGCGCAGGGCGGAAATACCGACGGACAGGGGGATGAACAGCATCACGATGAGCCCGAGGAGGAGACCGAGCAGACGCCTTCGCCACAACGGACGCATGGTCGGAGCGCGGTGGATGCGGTTCAGGATCTGCTGCATGTTGTCGAAGGCGGCCGTGGCGCTCCAGATCAGGAGGACCGACCCGAGGAGACCCAGGCTGCGCCGCGCGCGGATGATCTTTTCGAGGGCGTTCGTCATGTACTCGGAGCTGAACGGCAGAAGACCGAGGAGCTGCCGCGGCAGGCGCGCGTACTCCTCGCCCATGCCGTACACGAACCCGATGATCGACGCGAGCAGGAGCAGCATCGGAAAGAACGAGAAGAAGATGTAGTAGGCGAGGCTGCTGACCAGGATCGAGACGTGATCCTCGCGATACTTGCGCCGCAGCGCCCGGAAAAATCCGAGCGTCCCGTCCCGTGTCATCGACCGGACGACGGGACGCGCGGCGCCGCGGCGGCGGGGAGCGGTGCCGGCGGCAGGGCCGCCGCCAGCCGCATCGGCTGCGGGCGCCAGTAGACGAGGGAGCGCCACACCCATTCCATCGGCCCGAACCGGAAACGGCGCAGCCACAGAGGGCTCCCGAGAAGCTGGGCCATCCAGATCGGCAGGACGACGAGGAGCAGCTCGGCCCTCTGCAGCCGAGCGAACAGACCGAGGCCGTATCCCTCGAACAGGGTCGTGCAGATAATCGACGTCGCCAGATAGTTGGTCAGGGCCATCCGTCCGACTGCGGCCAGCCGGCGCGTGAGGCCGGGCATCATGCCGCTCTTGAAGACCAGCACGACGACGGCGATGTGCCCGAGGGCCACGGCGAGCCGGCCGAGGTCGTACCCGCTCCAGCCGAAGAACATCTGCGCCGGCTCGAAATCGTAGGCGGCGTCCCGCTGCGTGATGTACCAGGTGATCGGAACGCCGGCGCCGTATCCGCACAGCGCGAGGCCCGCGTAGAATCGGGAGGAGCGCGCGGCGGAAAAGACGCCGAGCTTCAGCAATCCCATTCCGAGGAGCATCATCCCCGCCACGTCGATGAAGCCGAACCGGTAGAACCCGGTCGATTCCCCCTCCGACACCTCGTCCATCCGCCTCAGGAACAGCGCGACGTAGGCCCCGCGGTGCGCTTCGACCTCCTCCCGGACCTGGGCGGCGGTCGGCTTCATCCCCTTGAGCGTGTCGCGCCACTCGCTTCGCGCCTCGATCTGCTCCTCGGTTAGCCCCCTGCCGCCGGCGGCGGCCGCGTCCGCCTGACCCGCCCGGACGCGCAGCGAATCGAGACGGCGACCCTCCAGGACCGACTTGGGCACTCCGAGCGCCAGGACGATGAGACCCGCCGCGAGAAGGAACCTCGCGGACTGACGGCGGAACGGGAAGAGAAACAGGCCCGCGACGCCATAGCCGTAGAGAATGTCGCCCGACCAGATGAGGTAGGCGTGCAGGAGACCGAACACGATGAGCCACATCGTCCGGCGGTAGTAGATGTCGGCGACGCGCGCGCCGCCGCCGTGATTCTCGGCTCGTCCGGTGAGGAGCACCACTCCCGCCCCGAAGAGCATCGAGAAGATGGTCCGCATCTTCCCTTCGAACAGGACCTGGCTGGCGAACCACCACGCGAAGTTGACTCCCGAGGCGCCGCCGGCCACCGTGGGATCGGAGAAGGCCGCGTTCGGCAGTCCGAATGCTGTGATGTTCAGGAGGAGGATCCCGAACAGCGCGAACCCACGCAGCACGTCGACGGACGCGATGCGCTCCGGCGGGGTGACCGGACCGATCGCTCCGGACGTCTCGTCCGGATGCACGGTCGGATTGTCCTCCTGACGTGTCATCGCTCCCTCGGAAAGCCGCCCATGATAACCCCGAAGGGGATTCTCCCCGCGCAGCTCCCCCGGGCGTTGCGCGGGGGGCCGACTTGAGGGCTCTCGGCTTTCCAGGTCTCGCGTGGGATCAATGCGGCCGGGAGATCACTGCGGCGGGTCGGGAGAGGAAGGGATCCCCGGGCGGGGGAGCGGGGGTCTGGGTGGGGTGCTCGCGCACCGCCCGGGGCACAAGTCGCCCGCCCGGAGGCCTTCCGGGCGGGCGCACAGTCGCGGGTCCTACCCGCCGACGGCGAGCAGGACTTCCTTGCCCTTGAACAGCTCCGGATCCAGGATGGTGATCTTCGCGACGCCGGAATCCTCCGACGTCTCGATCTTGAAATCACGTCCTTCCTGGAAGATGTTCGGGAGCACGCGGACCCTTCCGATATGGTCCAGCCCGAACGCCGCCGGGGCCAGGGTGATGGTGTTCGAATCGCGCAGATCGAGAGCCGTGTCGTAATTGACCGGTTTCACGTCCTGGACGCGCTTCAGGACCGATGTCAGGACGCCCTTGTCCTTCAAGTCGCGCACGTTGGCGGCGTGATAGAAGAGGCTGTTCGTACGGAAGGCCAGATCGCCCGAGAGACGCTCGACGCTGGCCTCCAGGGCCGCCTTGTTCTGCCGCAGACCGGAGATGTCCGCCTCGAGACCCGTCTTGACCTGCTGCAGGTCGTTCACCGTGCGCACCGCCTCGTCCCTCGCGGCCGACGCCTCGTCCCTCTGGGCCACCGCCTGGTCCCTCTCCTTGATGAGACGGCGCTTCATGGCGCGGCGTACGGCGAGGGGGGTCTGGCCCGCCTCGCCCTGGGTGACATAGGTGCGGAATGTGTCGCGCCCCTGGTCGTAGAAAAACCAGACCTTGTTCCCGGCCAGCAGCTCGTCGGTCTGGTCCACCTGATTGAGGAGCGTCTTGGCCTTCGCCTCATCGAGCTTCGCGTCGCTGACGAGGTAGTTCATCGCCAGATCGTGCTGTTTGTCCCCCTTCTTGGCGACCACGAACTGGTCCGGCAGCGACTGCTCCAGATGCATCACCTTCTCCTGCAGCCCCTGGATCGAGTCGCGGTCGGCGACGATCTGCTGGAGGATGGACTTGTAGGAGACGTCCTTCTCCTGCGTGATCATCTGGTTCAGGACGTCCTTCTGCTGGTCGGTGAAGTCCTGGCCGAAGATCTCGCTGAACTGGATGGTGCGCTGGCCGCCCTGCCTGGTCTGATTGAACTCGTTGATGCGCTGCAGCATGTCTTCCGTCGCCTTGTCGATCTTCTGCTGATGGTCCTTGAGCTCGGTGAGGAGCTCTTCCGGCGTCGCCGGGACCGATTTCGAGAAGCCCAGATTCGGCCCCTGGGCGCAACCGCTCGACAAGACGACGAAGACAATCGCCGACGACAGGAGCGCGATGCACGCCCCCCATCCGGCGACCGGCGCGGATCTTCTTGAGTCCATGGTGCCTCCGTTGAACCAAGACATTCAATTGAATGGTCGAGTGACATTAGAGCGGTCCTAGCAGGGAGCGTGCCGCCGCCCCTGGAATCGCTCCCGACGGCCGCCCGCCCGGGCCGGGACCCGGCCGGCGACGACGGCGCAAGTCGTTGACCTCCAATATGCTTCGCCGGTGCAGCGGAAAATTTCTCGAGAAGAAGATCGAGGCGTGTCGTGATGACTCGAGGCGCCCGCGGGCGGACACCGGCATGACACGTGTCGTCCCGAGGGGACGCGTCCGGTCCTTTGCGGAGGACAGGACGCGCGGCCCGGCCGGCCTTGGGACAGGTCAGCCCCGTGTCGTCTGCAGACGTCTGACGGCCGCCTCGATCAGGGCCGCAGCCTCCGAGGCATCGACGTCGGGACCGATGCCGACGGGCGGGCCGATGACCAGGCGCGTCCGGCGGCGGCGCGGCCAATACCGCCGCTCCGGGAGGACCTCGTCCGTTCCCTCGATGTACACGGGGACGACCGGCGCCCGCAGATCGCGCGCGAAGATCCCGATCCCTTTCCTGAACGGATCGATGCCGGGAGGCCGAACGTGCCGGCCCTCCGGAAAGACGAGAATCGAGAACCCTTCATCCATGAGCTCCCCGGCGTACAACAGGCTGGCGCGTAGACCCGCGGTCTCGGGGAGGGGCCAGACGTTGAAGAGGAGCTCCAGCAGGAGGACCTGGAGCCGCTCCTTGAGATACCGGGCCCGACCGCCCGGAGCCTCGCCGAAGAAGACGCGGTGGTAGCGGGTGGTCATCGCGGGGGCCACACGCCCCCGCAGAGGACGCGGCAGCATCGCCTTGATGAGACCGGTGTCCATGAAACTGCGGTGGTTCGGCACGAACAGGTACGGTGGCCGCGTTCCCTTCAGATGCTCCAGCCCCTCGACCTCCGGTCGCGCGTAGAAGCGCACGAACGGGACGAGAACAATCTCCTCGATGCACCTCCGCGCCAGGCGGACGGGCGGGAATCGCGTCCAGCGCGGCATCCTCAGACCGCCGCGCGTGGCCTGCCCGCCGGCGGCGGACGCCGGCCCCGCGCCGCGGGTCGTCCGCGCCGGCTCGGCGCCCGCGGACCCATCGACCACGCCGGACGGAAGCCCCCCGGTCCCCCGCGCTTCGCCGGCCGCGGCGGCTGCAGCCAGCCGCTCGAGGTCTCCGACCGTCGCGGAGCCCAGACGATCCTCGGGAAGACGGAGACCGTACTCATCCTGGAACGACGCCGCCAGCTCGACCAGGTCGAGGCTCGCGAAGCCGAGCCCCTCCGCGAGGCGGGTGGTCTCCTGAAGACTCTCCGGCGGGACGCGCGCCAGGCTCGCGATCAGCCGGCGCACTCCGCCCGCGGACGCGGCTCTCTCGATCGTGCGGGAGGCGGAGTCGCCCGACGCGCCGCGCTCCACGGCAAGGACGCGCTCGCGCAGCAGACCCCGGCGCACCTTGCCGCCGTGGGTCCGGGGGAAATCGTCCTCCGGCCAGACGGTGTGGCCGCGCACCCTCTGCTTCGGCAGGAGGCGTTCGTTGGCGCGGCGGACCGAGTCCATCGCATCGGTACCCGGGGCGAGCAGCAGGACGGCATGCACGCGATCGCCGCGCTCCAGCGGCAGGCCCACGACGGCGGCGTCCCGCACGCCGGGGAGACCCTGGAACGCCGACTCCACGTCCGCGGGATAGACGTTCTCCCCCTCCGAAGTGACGAGGACCTCCTTCAGGCGCCCGCGAATCCGCAGCCGGCCCCGGTCGTCGAACTCGCCGACATCGCCGGTCTTGAACCAGCCTTCCGGCGTGGTGCACGGCTCCGTCCCCAGGTAGCCGGACATCACGTTCGGACCGCGAACCAGAATCTCGTTGCCGGGCCCCAGAGTGACCTCCTGGGACGCGAGAGGCCGTCCCACGCTTCCGGCCCTGCGGTCGAACGGATTGGAGACCGAGACGATCGGCGCCGTTTCGGTGAGGCCGTAACCCTGCACGACGAGGTAGCCGCTGCGCCTCCAGAACAGGTCCACGGACTCCGGCAGCGCGGCCCCGCCGGACACGATCAGGCGGAAGCGCCAGCCGAACATCCGCTGCACGCGCCAGAAGAGGGGGGCCTGCAGGTAGAACGGCCGGCCCGCGTGCCGCTCCTGGCGTCGCAGGAGATCCTCGAGCCTTCCCTCCGAGGCGAGCGCCCGCCGGACCTCCGCACCCAGAAGATCGAGCAGCCGCGGCACGCTGAACAGCCCCCAGGCGCGCATGCGCCGCGCCGCCTCCATGACGTCGGCCGGGCGCGCCGGCACGAACACGATCGTCAGTCCCATCGTGAGCGGCAGGAAGACGTCGAGGGCCTGCCCGAACATGTGCGACAGGGGCAGCGTGGAGAGAAAGCGCACCTCCCCGAAACGGCGGACGAGGGCCTCGCGCCTGAAGTAGCCGCGCTCGATCGACGCGAAGTCGGAGATCAGGTTGCCGTGCGTGAGCACGACCCCCTTCGGGTCGCCCGTCGTCCCCGACGTGAAGATGATCTCCGCCCGCTCCTCCGGTCCCGGGTCGGCGCCGGCGGACGGGGCCGCGGCCGCGATCTCTCCCCACGATCCGAAGTCGATGCGCCGCACACCCTCCGGGGGGGACGCGCCCGCCGGCGCCAGGAGAAGGCGCGCGCCGCACCTCGAGGCGATGAGGGCGCGCAGATCGTCCGGCGTGCCCGTCTCGAGCGGGACCGCGACGCCGCCGGCCCAGAACGTCCCGAGGAGCGACTCGACCCAGTCGGCGCCGTCCGGCCCCTGCATGAGCACGGGGTCGCCCGGCCGCAGCCCCGCGTCCCGCAGGATCGCCGCGCACGCGAGGATGCGACGATGCAGGTCGGCATACGTGCGGCGGCGCCACCGGACCCCCTCCCTCCACAGGTAGGCGTCGCGCGGGCCGAAGCGCGACAGGTGCTCGACGTACGACAGGAGATTCCGGCGATGGGGAGGCGGGGCGTCAGATCCCATGCGACCCAACGTGGCGCGGAGAGTGTTGCGCGCGACGATTCGAGGGCACACCCGGCTGATGTCCGCCGGCGGACACTGGATTGTCGTGGGCCGCGACACGTGCCTGGAAATGCGCGCGTCCGGCGGGCCGGTCGGGAGCCGGACAGATCGCGCTTCCAGGAGCACGGACTCGTCGAATTCGAGTGGGGAGCACCTGGCCTCCGCTTGACCGTTCGCGTGGCGTGGCCCGGGGAGCGCCGTACGCCGGACGGATGCGCGGCTCGTTCCCCGGCCGCAACACTCTCGGCACCACCTTGTAGACTATCACCGGCCTGCTTGTCACCGTGCTGGCCCCCCGCCCCCTCTCCGTTTCATGGTAGCGTGTCGACCTGTCCCCGTGGAGGTCCGCCCGACCGTGGATCTGAAGGCCGAGGTCGCCGCAGCCGAGAAGCGCATCCGTCCGCACGTGCGCGAAACGCCCGTCGATGCGTCGCGGGGGATCGGCCTCACGGGGAGCGCGCGCGTGTTCTTCAAGATGGAGAACCTCCAGATCACCGGCTCGTTCAAGCTGCGCGGGGCGATGAACAGGCTGCTGTCGCTCACGCCGGAGCAGCGCGCCCGGGGGATCGTCACGGCGTCGTCGGGCAATCACGGCGCGGCGGTCGCCTATGGCCTCAGGGAGCTGGGGATTCCGGGCATCATCTACGTCCCCGAGAACGCTTCGCCCGCGAAGATCGCGAACATCCGGTCGTACGGGGCGGAGGTTCGCACGCACGCGATCGACTCGGGTCTGACCGAGATCTTCGCGCGGCGCTACGCCACGGACAACGGGCAGGTGTATGTCTCTCCGTACAACGACCCCGCCGTCGTCGCGGGCCAGGGGACGATCGGTCTGGAGCTGTCCCGTCAGCTCGATTCGATCGACGCACTGTACGTCGCCCTCGGCGGCGGAGGTCTCATCTCCGGGATCGGCGGCTACCTCAAGGAGATCGGCCGGCGGATCGAGGTGGTCGCCTGCTCGCCCGGGAACTCCGCCGTGATGCACCACTCTCTGCGGGCGGGCCGGATCCTCGCGATGGAGTCGAAGCCGACGCTCTCCGACGGCACCGCGGGCGCGGTCGAGGACGGGGCGATCACTCTCGAGTCGTGCCGGAGATACGTCGATCGTTCGATCCTCGTCACGGAGGATGAGATCCGGGACGCGATGCGGCTGGTGATCGACAGCCACCACACGCTCATCGAGGGGGCGGCGGGCGTCGCCGTCGCCGGCTGCATTAAAGATAAGGATAGACGCGCCGATCACACGATCGTGATCGTCCTGTGCGGCGCCAACATCTCGCGCGAACGCCTCAAGGACGTCCTTTGAACCTTGCCCCGGCGCCCCGCCGGGGGTATCTCTATAGCGATGACTCCTTCCAGTGCGTCGAGCGGTTTCCTCAGCCCACGGCGCGTCGCGCGGGCCGTCCTCGCGGTGGCTCTGGCGGTCGGCGCCGTCTATCTGGTCTCGCGGCGCGCGGGGATGGAGCCGCGGGAGATCGTCGGGCTCGTCCTGTCCCTCTTCGCGCTGGGGCTCCTGCTTCTGCCGCTCCCCGTGCTCCTGTCGGGTCGAGGCGTGAAGAGCCTGAAGGTCTGGGTCGACGGCCGGCCGCTGCGCGCGGCGGCGCTGCCCGCGGTCCTGCTCGCGCCGTGCCTGGTTTACTGGTCGATCCCGGGCGTCGCGACGCTGGCCGGCATCCTGCGCCTCGTCCTGTACATCGGCGTTCCGTCCGTGCTGGCGGTCGTCCTGCCGCGCGGCAGGCTGCGGCTCGTCGGGGACACGCTCGTGGTCCTGTGCATCTGGCTGCCGGTCGAGCTCCGTCTCCTGGTCACATCCTTCCCATGGCCGCACGGGAGCACCGGTTCCTTCCTGATGAGTCCGCTCGGCCTCGATCTCCTGCTCTACCTCATGCTCGTGGCGCGGGGCTTCGACCCCGCGGGACTGACGCTGCGCGTGGGGGCCCGCGACGTGGCCTCCGCCACCGGTTCGTTCGCCGCGTTCGCCGCCGTGGGGGTCCCGATCGGTCTGCGGACCGGATTCCTGATCTTCGGCGTGCATGACGGCGCACCCCTGTTCGGGCTGGCGGGGGGCCTGGTCATCCTGATCTTCACGGGACTTCCGGAGGAGGTGCTGTTCCGGGGGTTCATCCAGACGACGCTCGTGCGCTGCACCGGCAGGCCGCTCGTGGGGCTCGTCGTGGCGTCGCTCGTCTTCGGCGCCGCGCACCTCGACAACGGACCGCACGCGCCCGACTGGCGTTACGGAATCCTGGCGACGCTCGCGGGTCTCGCCTACGGCTGGGTCTACCTGCGCACCCGCCGCATCCTGGCTCCGGCGATCGCGCACACGCTCGTCGACGTGACCTGGTCCTTGTTCTTCAAGGGATGAGATGAGCGACGCGCAGGCGCGGGAAGCGGCGCTCCCCCTGGATCGGGAGGATTTCGTCACGGCCCTCGAGGTGGTCCTCGTCGTCGTCTATCTTCTGGTTTTTATCTGGATCATCGAGCCGCGATCGAGGGCCTACGCGGCGCCCGGCTTCGTCCTGTTCTTCGCCTTCGCGTTCCTCCTGCACGTGCGGCACAACGACACGGCCGCCGACCTGGGGATCCGTCTCGACACCTTCGGGCGGGCGCTGCGGGAGGCGTTTTTCGTGATCGTGCCGGCGTTGATCCTGACCGCGGCCCTCGGGGTGCGCCTCGGCGGCGGGGTCGCGCTGGATCCGCTGCGAACGGCCCTGGCGTTCCTGTGGGGCTACCCGTGGGCGCTGTTCCAGCAATACGGCCTGCAGTGCGTCATCGGCCGGCGCCTGTCCGGTGTCGTGCGCGGTGAGGTCGCCCACGACCTGACCTGCGCGGCCATCTTCGGGGCGCTGCATTTGCCGAACCCGTTCCTGACGGTCGTGACCTTCGGCGCGGCCTATTGCTTCTGCGCCCTGTTCCGCCGCTGCCCGAACCTCTTCGCCCTCGCCCTGGCGCACACGCTCGCGTCGACGGTGCTCTACCACTTCCTGCCGCCGGAGATCACGCATTTCATGCGCGTGGGTCCGGGGTTCTTCGACACGGGCGGGTCCTGAGGCCACCGGGGCTCGGCGAATCCCCTCACGCCGGGCTCCCGAATGCGAGTCCCCGTGTGATGGTAGGATCGCGCGCGCGCCAGGAGCGTGTCCGGACCATGACGAAGGGAAAGCAGTCGAGCAAGCGCGCGCGCCGCCGCGTCGAAGTGCGCTACGGCCCGGACCAGCCGCAGTTCATCGGATATTCCGGAAACGTCTCCCGCAGCGGGATCATGGTGCGCGCGATCCGCGTGTTCGCGCCGGGGACCGTCCTCAACCTCGAGCTCAAGTTCCCCGACGGCACGTTTCAGGTGCGCGGCGAGGTCGTGTGGGCGCGCGAGGGGCCGGTGCAGTTCCTGTCCACCGGCCGCGTGGGCATGGGCATCAACTTTCTGCAGCCCTCCGCGGAATTCCTGGGGTACCTGGAACGGGCCGGCGCTCCGCGATGAGCGTCGCCCCGCGACGGGCCGCGTTCTCCCACGCGTGGCTGCGCCCGGGCTTCGCCGATCTTCTGGTCGTCTTCCTGGTGATCCTCGTGGCTTCGATCGGAGGAGGCCGGCTGTTCGGCGACGCCGACGCGGCGACGCACGTGGCGACCGGGTCCTGGATCCTGGATCACCGGCAGATTCCAAGGGTGGACCCCTTCTCCGGCACCCACGCCGGCGCCGAATGGTTCGCGCACGAATGGCTGGCCGATCTCGGCTCCGCCCTCCTGTACAGGGCCTGTGGGTGGAACGGCCTGGTCGCGGCGGTGGCCCTGCTCATCGCCCTCCCGCATGTCGTTTTGTTCCGTTTCCTGGTGCGCCGCGGCGACGATGTCCTGGCGGCGTTCGGAGCCGTCGTGGCCGCAGCGGCGACCGCGTCCTCGCACTGGCTGGCGCGGCCGCACCTCCTGACCGTCGTGTGTCTCGTCCTCTGGACCGTGACTCTCGAATCGGTCGTCGCCCGACGGTCGGGGAGCCGTCTCCTCCTCTGGCTCCCGCCGCTGGCTCTCCTCTGGGCCAATCTGCACGGTGGTTTCCTCGTCGCGTTCGGTGTCCTGCTCTGCTACGGGCTCGGAGAGGTCGTCGCGGTCCAGGCCGCGCCGTCGCCGGAAAGAGCCGGCGCCCCCGGAAGCCGATCCCTGGTCCGGCCCCTGGTCGCGGCGGGTGTCGTCGCGGCGGCCTGCACGCTCCTCAACCCGTGGGGCTGGCGGCTGCCCGCGCATCTCATCTCGTTCTTCACGATTCACGGCCCCGCCCTGAAGGCCACGACCGAGTTCGCCCCGGCCGCGGCCGACGACCGGGCCGGTCTGGCGCTGTTCGTCTTCACCGGTCTGTGCATCGCGGGTGTGGTGGGCGGGCTGCGCGGAGCGGAGCGCCCGCGGCGCGGTCCGACCGGCCCGTTCCATCCGGGCACGCTCCTGGCTCTCGCCCTGACGACCGCGATGGCCTTCGCGTCGATCCGCCACGTCGAGCTGATGACCCTCTTCGGTGCGCTGGTGATCTCGGGCGGTGTTTCGTCGCTCCTGCGGGCCCGGTTGGATGGACCGACGCGTGATCAGCTCGCGGCGCTGCGTCTGCGCGAAGAGCGCAGCGGCGGCGCCTACGCCGTCGCCGCGATCGTCATCGTCTGGATCCTGGCGATCCTGGGTCTCCTGCCGCGCGCCGGCTTCGACCCCGGACAATTCCCCGTCGGCGCGGTCGCCGCGCTCAAGCGGGACGGGACGGTCCCCGCGGGCCCGGTGTTCACGCCGGACGTCTGGGGCGGCTACCTGATACTGGAATGGCCGCAGGCGCGCGTCTTCGTGGACGGCCGGTGGGACATGTACGGCGACGAGTTCTTCAAGCGTTACGCCGACATCTATATGGCGCGCCCCGGCTGGTCGGACGCGCTCGTCTCGATGGGAGTGACCCTGGCGATCCTGCCGCGCGATGCGCCGCTCGTCGAGGCGATGGAGGGCCACCCGGATTGGGTCCGCCAGCGCGCCGACGAGACATCGACCGTGTTCCGCCGGCGCGGGCTATCCGAGGGATCCTGAGCCGGCTGCTGATCCTACGGCCCGCAGGCGTCGCCTGTGCCGTTGCCGTCGGTGTCTTCCTGGCCGGGGTTGGGGGCGTCGGGGCAGTTGTCGCAGGCGTCGCCGCGGCCGTCGTGGTCGCGGTCGGCCTGGCCCGGGTTGGCGAGGCGCG